>CAXGOD010000179.1:0-5235 GCA_964011245.1 uncultured Bacteriovoracaceae bacterium
ACAGAGTTCATTCCACCTTGGTGAGCTCCACCTTGTGCTACTTTTACTCCAACCATTTTAACAGTCATATTACGACCTTGAAGTTGGATTTGTATGCTTCTGATGTCTTGACCAATAATATTTTGTGACCATTGGTTAAGTTGAAATACAATTTTTGTTGGTTGCTGCGGTAATGTTTGTGAGTAACCTACAGGCTGACCATTAATAAGTAGAGTTGCTTGTGCTCTTCCTCTAAGAGAACTTGCTTTCATGATAACTTTTTTGATTTTCTTTCCTTGTAATTGTGCACCAGTATAATCTTTTAGTAGTTTTCTAACTTTTAAAGTTGTATGACCAAAAAACTGTTGATTTAGTCTTGCTTTAATTGCTTGAGCCCCTTGACCTGGTCCTGGACCTTGGCTTTGGACTTGTGCACTTAGACTTTTAATAAATGCCCCACCTCTAACTTTTAAAACTAATTTATCCCCCATCATTAGTTTTGGAAGTTGGAAGCTAGTTGTATTTAAATAAGTACCAATTACTTTTGCTTCTAGTTTTTGTCCGTTAAGTATCAATACTAGTTTTGAGTTATATTGAGTTGATTGTGCTTTAACATCTAAAGACACAATATCCTTTCCTTGCTGAAGGACCTGTTGCAGTCTTAGTGATCTGTTAACATTAATCTTATCACCTTGTTGCAGGTAGCTATTTACTTGTGATGTGATTGGTTGCTGTGTGCCGTATCCTCCATAACCTCCGTGATACTGAGCATTTGCACTTGTCATAGGCAGTGCAACGATTGCTGTTAATAAACATTGAAATAAAAATAAACGTACTTGTGGTAGAAGATTTCCCTTCATTTGATTCCCCTTTTTCTAGAACACTCTTTGTCCATGTTGGCTTGTGAAACTAATGAGCAAGACATATGCCAAAAATTTGTGGCATCAATAAAATTGCTTTTTTATGGGAACTATCATATGTTAAACAGCTGTAATTTGGTTTATATACGGATTTAGCGGCCACAAGTAGGAACACTGAAGTTTGAAAATCTTCTATAGTTCATTTCGGCCCTGGTGCCAAAATAAACCCGAGTAGACCACTAAAGTATTCCCATCATGACACCGATAACTAATCAAATGTTAAATTTTTAGAATTATTTTAAATATAAAAGAGGAGTAGTGCGTATGTCGAAGACAGCAAAGTTAGATTTGGGTGATAAGTCAATTGAGTTACCAGTAATTGAAGGGACAGAAGGTGAAAAAGCCGTAGATATCTCGAAGCTTAGAGCAGAGACTGGTTATATTACATATGATTTAGGACTTGGAAATACGGGTTCTTGTTTATCAGATATTACTTTTATTAGTGGTGAGAAAGGAATCCTTAAACATAGAGGCTATACTTGTGAAGATCTTTCTGCCAATTCAACTTTTATAGAAACAGCATATCTTGTAATAAATGGAAATCTTCCAAATGCTGATGAGCTTTCTTCATTTAAAGCAAAGATCATCGAAGGGGGAAAACTTCCTGATGGTATTAAAAATATAATTAAATCATTTCCTCAAGATGCACATCCGATGGGAATCACTTCTGCATGTATGGTAGCTCTTTCTGGATTCTACCCAGAGCTAATTAACCAAGACCTTTCAGATGACCAGAAAAAAGAAATCATTCCTCTAATGATGGGACAATTAAAAGCAATAGCTGCTCACGTATATAGACATGGACAAGGTAAAGAATTTAATACTTCAAATCCGAAGCTAGATTATATCTCTGACTTTTTGTATATGATGACAGGTGAAGAGCCAAATGCTGATGTTGCTAAGGCATTAGATGTTCTTTTAATTCTTCACGCAGATCACGAACAAAACTGTTCAGCATCAACTGTAAGAGTTGTTGGTTCATCAAAAGCAAACCTTTTCGCATCTGTATCCGCAGGGATTGATGCTCTTTGGGGACCACTTCATGGTGGTGCAAATCAAGCTGTACTTGAAATGCTTCAAGCAATTCAAGATGATGGAGGAGGATATGAAAAATTTATTGCAAAGGCCAAGGATAAAGAAGATTCTTTCCGTCTCATGGGATTTGGTCACCGCGTATACAAAAACTTTGATCCTAGAGCAAAAGTTATCAAGAATTACTGTGATGTCGTCCTTGAAAAGCTCAATGTTCAAGATCCATTATTAGATATTGCTAAAGGTCTAGAGAACACAGCTCTTGAAGATGAATATTTCTCAGCTAGAAAACTATTTCCAAATGTAGATTTCTATTCAGGGATTATATATAAAGCCCTTGGAATTCCAACAAATATGTTTACTGTTATGTTCGCACTTGGAAGACTACCTGGATGGATTGCACAGTGGAAAGAACTTGTTGAAGATCCTGCAATGAGAATCACAAGACCAAGACAAGTTTACTTTGGTAAAACTGATGAGAAAGTAAAAAAATAATGCCTAATAAAAGATCTCTCGCTGAGCTTCTATCAAGCTTTGCGAGAAGAATTGATGATAGAAACGAACAAGATGGTATTCGTGGTTATTTAAAAATACTTAAAGAGTTAACTAATACCGATATCATATTCGTTGCAAGGCTTAAGGGCAGAAGTGCTTCTGTTGTCGTTGGACTAGACGGTGACGATAACTTTGAAGATTTTGTCTATGAACTAGAAGGAACACCTTGTGATATAGCAGCCGCAGGAAACTGTGTTCAACACGCACCAGATGTACAAGATAAATTCCCTCACGATGAATTATTAACTGAAATGAATATTCACGGCTATATTGGTCTTCCTCTCTTAGATTTATCGGGAAATGTTCATGGAATTATAGTTGGATTAAATCATCATAAAGAAGAAAAAAGTAAAGATCATAACCTTTTGTATCGAATGGTTTCTCAATTGATTCAAGTAGAGTTTAGAAATCTCGTCGAAGTTGATAAAGAGTTTATTGCTTTTGATAATATAGATGTCAAAAATGTCCCAAATATGGGGCGTTTCTTTTACTCAGTTCTTGAGAATTTACCAGGGAATATTTCAGTCATCTCAACTAAAAATGTATTTGTTTATGTTAATGAAGGGTATGCAGATTTTTTTAATTTAAAGCCTAATGATCTTATTGGGAAAAATATCAAAGAGATTTTTCCAAAAGCAATGTATGAAATATCGATTAACACAGATAAAGAAATTATTGACTCTAAAAAATCAAGTAACTTTGATTATAGGTCTCCTCTTTCTGATGGTGGTGTTTTTTATTCAAATGTTACAAAATTTCCATTTATAAACTCTGATGGTGAAGTGTATGCAGTAGGAATGATGTCTTTTGATATCTCAGAATCTGTAAAAAATAGAAAAGAGCTAAGAGAGGAAAAACTCAAAAATATTCAGGCAACAAAACTCGCGACAGTCGGAGAGATGGCCGCGAGTTTAACACATGAACTTGCCAATCCCTTAACGATTATACAAGGTTTGTCTGAAAAGGTTTCCATTCTAGTTGATAGGAATGTAGAGAAAGAGACGGTACAAGTTGATCTCGATAAGATTAAAAGTGCTACTACACGTATGGGAAAACTAATAAATTCTTTACGTACTTTTTCAAGGGATGATTCTAAAGAAAAGTTTGAGAAGACTCCACTTAAGGACATTCTAGATGTAACTGTTGATCTCATCTCTCATCGTTTTGACAAAGAAAATGTTCAGTTTGATTCCAATGTTGTCTTAAATGATGTCTTTGTTAACGCTCAAACAGTTCTTATATCACAGGTATTAATAAATCTATTTATGAACTCATTAGATGCAATTTATGAAAATGATGATAAATGGATAAAACTAATAATTGAAGACTTAGGCCAGGATCTGATTATTAGAATCGTTGATTCTGGATGTGGAATTGAAGATGAAGTTGTAATGAACATGTTCAACTCATTCTATACAACAAAAGAAATTGGAAGAGGAACTGGTCTCGGTCTCAGTTTATGTAAAGAAATTGTAGAACAACATAATGCAGAGCTCGTATATGAGCTCTACAATGGAAATACCTCTTTTTTAATTAAGATTCCTAAGGCATAAAATTATTTGATTTCCCATTTATGACTATCATGATTCCACTTGTCTAATTCGTTCTCAATTTTTTCTTCAAACGTTTCAGGAACTTGAACAGGACTTTGTCGTTGCCATCTTGTATCACCTTGATCTTGCCAGTCTCTAATATGATCAGCATAGTCCTTAGCTCTACTTGATTGGATATCAAGATTTACTTCCGCCCAATTATCAAACTCTTTAATTGCCTTAATCTCTGCATTAAAACCTTTTAAAGAATTGAACTGTGTTTGCAATTTATCTAATGATGAATCACAAATCTTATTTATTACACCAACAGAGTTTGCTGTGTAAGCTAGGTATTCACAATAGCGTTTTATTATCTTAGATTGATCGATACTAATTGCAAGTTTATCTAGAACAGATCTTTGCTCTGAAAGGAATATTCTAGCATCAATTTTTTTAGTTACTTTTAAAATAGTCACAAGCTCAGTAAGGCTTCTAACTGGTGTATTTAATTTTTTAGCATAAGACTTAAGAGATCTTTTTCTAAATTTTTTGAACTCTTTAGTAAAAGATTTTAAATAGTTTTGATTTCTACTAACTGAATAACTTAAATAGTTTGGCATTAGTTGTAGAATCATTCTATTTTCTAACTTTTCATCTAGACGACGTACGTTCTCTTCACCAGAAGTTCTATATTTTAATAAATCTTTATCTATCTGCTTAGCGTGCTTTTCAATCCACTTCAAACGGTCAACAGTTTTTGCAATATAATCACCAAGAGGCTTTATATACCTTTTGTTTGCGATGAATTGGAAGGCCTTAAGTTGTTGATCAAAAATTGTATTTTGCATATGAATGACATCATCTCTCATAAAGTCATTAAAACTTTTACTAATTTCAACTTTATTTTGCGGAGTAAGCATTAAACAATTTGTCATTGTAGGATAGATTTGTGGTAATACAGCTCCTGCCTCAACCATCATTGCAATTAATTCTTTATCGCTAGTAGACATTAATGTGTTTTCATATTTATCGAGTAGGGCAAATAGTTGTTTGAGATCAGAGTTAGAAGTATGAACAGCACGTGCCATCTCACTACAACGTGAATAAGTAGTTCCTGTTACTATTACAGCTGGGTTTTCTTGGATGTTTAAGTCAGCTTTGATTCCTTGATTATTCTATCAGCACCTTTTTAGATTTTTGGGCAATTGAGTATGCTT
>CAXGOD010000180.1:0-5231 GCA_964011245.1 uncultured Bacteriovoracaceae bacterium
ATTCAAATATACAACCTAGTAGTGCTGCTGATGATTTAAGAAAAATTAAAAAAAGTCAGCGTGATGTTCTACAAAAAGTGACAGAGATACCAGATACAACAAACACAGATATATATAACTTACCCTTCATTCCTCCACATGAAATTAATCCAGATGCTGACATAATTAGGCTTGACCATATCGATCCAAAAAATAAAGACGTTGTTGTTATCAATTGGTGCCTTACAAATATTTGTAATTATAAATGTTCATACTGTCCTGAAGATCTACATAACGGTACTATAAAAGGACCTAAACTAGAAGATATCAAAAATTTCTTTTTTAAAGTTCAATCGTATCACCCTGATAAAACATTGTTTTTCGAGTTTACTGGGGGTGAGGTTACTTATTATAAAGAGTTTTTACCATTAATTAAGTTTATTAAAGAAAATGGTGGAGCTGTTGGTATTATATCTAATGGTGCTAGAAAGCTTGATGTTTGGGAAAAATATCATGAGTATATTGATCATATCTGCCTAAGCTTTCACTCTGAACAAGCTGACCCTGAGCACTTTTATGACGTCGTTGCATATCTTACAGATAAAATGACTACACATGTAAATATAATGATGAAGCCAGAAAACTTTGATATGTGCTATATGCTTGCTCAAAGAATTGTCTATGATTGTGAAGTTTCAATTGCTATGCAGCCCCTAATGGAAGGGATGGATGGTGACTTATTTGATTATACAGAGTCACAAAAGAAAATCTTAGATGAACAAGCTTTAATATATGGAGAGAATCCAAAGTATAAAAGAAGAGCTGATTTTGAAGAGAAAATTTACCGTGGTGCTATGAGGACCACTCTATCTGATATGACAACAACTGTTTATGCATCACCTGAGTTAATTTCTAGAAATATGAATACCTGGGCCGGTTGGGAATGTTATACGGGTGTTGAAAATGTTTCTATTGGCTTTAACGGTGCAATCTTTAGAGGGTGGTGTATGGTTGGTGGTAATATTGGAAATATCAGTGATACCAATCTAGAGCTTCCAAGTGAGCCAATTATTTGCAATAAGTCTCAATGTAGCTGTGGACAAGACATCATGTGCACAAAAGTCCGTGTAAACTAATATTGATCTAAGTAAAAAACTTCATCTCTTCTTCAGTGTAAGGAAGCATTTTTTCAGAGTCATCAATCCCTCTTAGTGGGACATTACTTACACCAATTACACATTTATCTTTGAGTCGCTTATATTTTTCTTCATTCATAATAGATTTAACTCTTCTTCTAAAGTCTGCACTATTATCTATACCACCTGGAGGCGTCATCAGTTTAACATCCATGCTTTTTGTTTTTCCTGTTTTATCTAAATGTCTGAGTTGTTCATCTAAAAAAACAATCATATTTTCGATGAATCTTTCTTTATTTATAAACTCAAAGTGAGCACTGAGTTGAAGCCTATCTATCTTCGTTACTAGTTTTTTCCATTTTTCTGTTTTCATTGACCCATTACTCGTTATTAAGACTTCTTGATCATATAAGTTTATAACAGTAAGTAATTTATAAATATCTGGATGTAGCGTTGGCTCACCTCCTGAAAAACAAAATAATTTAGTCTCGCCAGGGGCCAACATTTTGATTATTTTCTCACATGTCTTAACCAATACAGTAATATCCTTATGAGGCTCTCTCGCATTATGAACGCCTGGCCAGCAATAAGAACAATCATAGTTACAACGTCTACCCAAGTCCCAGAGGATTGTAGCTCCAGGATACTCATAGGTATACATTCCATCTACTGTTTTAACACTGCTATTTTTTAATTGCTTCATGTCATCAACAATATCATCATTTGTTATTTGATTTAGTGTTGCTAGGTTTATAGCTTTTGCAATTGGGATATCTGCTCCACAACCACATGTTTCATATGGGCAAGTAAGTACTTTATCGTTTATTTCAAAGCTCTGGCCTATATTACCCAAAAAGCCCCAATGATCTTTTTTATTTTGTGGATTTTCAGCATCTAAAATATTTTCAAACGAGCCAGCTTTTAGATTAAACTTCTTAAGATATTTCGCAAAAGTACCATTTTCAATATTTTCTTTTGTATCAATTCGAATTCCATCCTTTTGCTCAATCTTATTAATTTCCTCAGCCCATCCTTTATCATTAAACCGGTTAAGTTTTGAGCTTGAGTTATTACAAACAAAAACATTTCCATCATAATCGATATAAAGATTTCGAATTCCGGCCATACATTTCCAATTTTTTGTATGATTCATTCCCTTTGAGATGACTTCTTCAACAGCTTGATATGCATAGCCTTTAGCAGTAAAAACTTTAATATATTTTTCTTCATACTCATAATCATAAGCTTCATTTGTCTCGGGCTTGCTCTCAAATGCTTGAGTTTTTTCAATTTCTTTTGGTTTAATACGTTGTTTTCCAGTAACTCGACTTTCACACTTGTAGTAGAAATCAGCATAGTCTGGAAAGTAATCTAGAAACTTCATATTTCTTCGAGTTTGAATCCTTTCTGTAAAATAATAAAATATTTTCTCAGCCTCAGTATCTTCATTGTTTTCAGCAATTCCTTTTTTAATACTATACATGAACGGCAAGTATGCTTTCCAGCGCTCGTGAGAGCTTTCATTGAAAGCAGTATCTTTAAAGTTACCAGCATTCGGGTTTGCAAGAGTACTTTCTACAAACTTTATACATTCATCAACATAGGGAATAAAGCTCTCATCTAATATGTAGGGACTTAAGTATTTTGGTGCAACTACGATATTTTCTTTATAATCGACTAGAATATTATATTTATTTTGTAATTCCCAAGCCCATTCAAATAAGTTCTTCATGGTTGTGATACATAAGTTATTAACGGCTAGCTGTAATCCAAACCTAAAGTTAGTAAACCCTCTCTTCAGAGCGCTATGGACATTATTTTCAAGAACATCCCACTTAATACCTGTTCTTATATATTCAGTTTGCTTTCCAATTGTTTCACCGGAAACTTCTAGGTGAACAATATAGTTTTGTGTTAGTTTCTCTAAAACATCAAGTACTTGCTCAAATTTATGATTAGGGATTCCGAAGTTTGATATTATTTGAATGATAGGCTTTTCATAGGGACTACCATCTTCAGGACATCTTTTGTTGATCTCCTCTAAGTATTCTATAAAATTTTGATTCACTAGAGGCTCACCTCCAATGAAAATTATTCTTTTTAGTGTAGGAACTATTTTATCAAACCACTCCCAAAAATATTTATCAAAAGAAGGAGGTTTAGGTTGCCTTTTCCTATGAGTGTCTTCAGGATCTTTGTCCCCAAATTTAACATTTTCTCTTTCCCACTCAGTACTATATTCGTCTGAACAGTATATACACTTTAAATTACATTGATTACTTAATGAAATCTCTAATATATCGGGAGTATCAGCCCTTAAGAGGTGATCATCACTTTTGTTTTTATAATCTTCAAATGAGTTACCTTCATGAACTTGTTCATTCATCCATTCTACAAAAGGACCTTTTCCTGTACGAGAACTCATTAGTCCTTTATCTTCTAATGTTATACAACTGAAGCAGTCTTGGTGCCTAAGACCATTAAGTTTTTCTCTTCTTCTTTCTAAAAAATAGGGATGATTAATAAACGCGTCTGTCCCATACTTTTCAAAGTCTTCTTCAACTAATTGATAATTAATCGTTTTATCACAGGTACGTACTTGTCCCGTGTCCACCATAATAACAGGGTAGCTCCAACGCCATTTACAAATTGTACTTTCGGGCTCAAATTGGCCTTTAATTTTCATATTTTGAATAACCCATAGTTTTATAATCTCTCATTAGTATATAGTAACAGAAAATACCTTACAACTCGAAGAGCTCTTTTGAGCTTTCTTTAAGTCTTTTTCCTAAGAACTGCGCTCCATTTATGTTAAAGTGACTTGCATCAAAGTAATAGAGAATGTTTTTATCAAAGTTTTCAATTGGACAGGCTAAATAATCTTTTCCACACTGCAGTGCTAATAAACCAACAAACCTTATATTTTATTCTTGAGTTCTACTGTCTTTCATCAAGAGATGTAAATGATTATTAACTTTAGTCCTCTGCTTCATTTCACTATCTTTTCCACAAGATTTGCATCCTTGCCTCTAAGGCTGGTTACCTGAACTATATCTAAAACAGAATTTAGATATGTCATCTTTGGACCAAACAACACGATTTCAGCATTAGTCTTTTTACGAAGCTTAATTAGAAATTTATTGAGAACTTTTTTATTAAAGAAATCTATATAGACTTCTTTTCTGAGTTATTTCTTATTTAGATTTTTGTATAAAAATCAGGGATCTCTTTGGTAAAGCATTATCAAAGTAAATCAATCCTGTTCTAAGGATTATACTAAGAAAACTTATTCCTCTTAAGCCATCAAGTTCTGACCTGTAGTAACTTTACCTTAACATAGATCACTACTTAACTCAATCGTTACAAACAACATGACTAGACAACTGATTAATACCAGTTGTTCTTTCTCCATGTCGATTAATAAGCTCTGCTTCTCTTGAAAACGCTAATTCAGTAACTATTTTATGAGGATGCTTTTTTTGAGCTATTTTACAAAGGTATTTTCCAAATCCTTGGCCGAGTTCATTATATTCAGTTAGGTATAGGCCATAATAATAAAAATCTATTCCAGCTACTACTGGCTCAGTTTTTATTTGAGCATTATTTTCATACAATTTATAGAAGTTATTATCAGAAGTTTTATATTCAACAAAATACCATGGATCTGAGTTATAAGGCCTTGGTGAATAAAAGTTCCAGTCTTTCATTGGTGCAACATAGTGTGTGTAGCGAAAAAGGTTTCCAAATATTCTAATACTTGTAAGGCTTTCTACTCTTATTGAAATAAGAACAAGGAAGTAAATTATAGGAAAGATAATAATATTTTTTTTAAATAAAGGCCTAGGTAACATCCGAAACTTCTGCTCTCCAACTTGAAATGCAAAAAAACCAAAAAGATCAAGAGACTTACCAAAAAATTGTCACCGAATCATCACTTACATATATCGACGTAAAAAATAAGAAGATAAATAATAAGCTACCTTCACCATTTAAATCGATGAGTATGAGACATTTAGATGTTTACGAGAAAGAAAATATGTCTGTGTTTGTGATGAAAAGAGATACGGAAGAGATTAAAGAAATACTTCCTTGTCTTGCTTACCAAATAGGGGACAG
>CAXGOD010000181.1:0-5229 GCA_964011245.1 uncultured Bacteriovoracaceae bacterium
GGTGTTTATAACTACCCTGGTTATGGTAATCAATACGGAAACATGACACTAGATCAAATGATGCCAATCATTGCTCAAGAGAATCCTTGTTTACAAGGTGGTCAAAGAAGTTACGTACAAATCCCACTTCAAGGGGTTAACGTAAATGTAGGAAGTAGTCATCTCGGTGTATCACCATTTGGCGATATTGCTGTAGTTCATAATGTTGGACAACCAGTAATGGATCTACACATCTGCCCAAGAGCTGGAATCACAGGTCAAGGTCAGCTTTTATACAACCCAATTTTAGAAACATCTCAGTACTGTCCAATCGGACAAATTACTGCTGCAGACATTATGCTTAGTGGACAAGTACCTTACCAAGTTAAGTTTGCCCCAATACATATTCCTGGTACAGACCAGTTATCACAACTTTGTAACATGCAAGGATATTACTAAGAGGCCGATGGGTAAAACCATCACCTCTTTATAATCCAAGAAACTATTTAAGTATTAAATTATACGATTTTGTATAGTGCGTAAAATGCGAGCTATACACTCTCTCTCTCTCAAAATGCGCGGGGAATGCTCTCTTCCGCGCATTTTTTTACCTATTGTTCTAAATGACTCCCATGATAAAATTTATATAAATATTCTGATCACAAAGGATTATATGAAAAGAATTATTCCTCTTCTGTTCTTATCAATACTTGTATCTTGTTCTCATTCTATTAAAATTAAAACTGGTGCAAACAGATTCTTAAGTTCAGAGGCTCAAGGAAAAATTGGTAAAGGAAAATTAGAATTTTATATCATCCAAGGAAATACCGCCACTGTAGATCTTAGAAATGAAAAAACTGACAACTCTTTAACCATGTCTAGGGAATCATCATCTTTAGTTGATATAAGTATTTCTGGTGAACTTGGTATTTGGGGACCAATTGATCTTTTTCATGTAGGTGGAGGAAGTAAAGGCTCTGACCTTACAGGCTTTAAGGTTCAGATTTTTGGTGACAAAAGACTTGAAGCTAAAAAGTATAATTTTTCTGTTTCATTAATGGCCGGCTACGGACAAGTAACTAATAATGTAGAAGAAGGTGATGACCTTGAATTAGTTCCCACAGATGATGATACTACCTCTGAGTTTTTAATAACGTGTCAAACCAGCGGTATACTTTTTGGTTTTCGACCAGAGCAAAGAGTACAGGTTACACTTGGGTAACAAATAGTTTTACATAATTTTAATGGGGATCTTGAAAGCTAAAATTCTAACCTTGATGGGAAAAGTGTAGATTACAGTGGTAAATCAGCACTAACAAGTTTAACAAACACTTATGAGCTAAGTGAGTCAGGAGTCGTTTCGTTAGAATTCGCATCTGATCAACAGAAATGGGATAAAACTCGTGAGGGGCACAATGTATTCACAAATATTGCTTTTGGATTCATGTGGTAATTAGAGCTGCCCAAAATTACTATCAGATGGTTTTCCTAAAATCATATTAATTTCATTAATCCTTGATTTATAAAGAATTCCCTCTTTGTTAATAGTAGAGTCAAACATTGGCTGATTAATATCTGCATCTACTTTTTGACCTGCAATATACATTAAAACAGGCTTAAATGGCATATCGGTAACACCTTGTTCGGCTACTTGATCTACAGAAATGGTGCTTCTACCTAAATAGGCGGTTGTTTGAAAATCAATATCTACATACGTTCTATAATGAAGCTCAGAACACACAATTGTCTCACCAGTTTCAACATCAAAGTTAAAGTCATACTTTTTACCTATATGAGATAAAGCTCTTAAGATATGCTCTCTAGTCTCCTCTTCTGAATATTCGACACGATAACGTAGAACTGCAAAGTCATCTATATCAGAGAATTTCTTCAAACTATTAATCTGAACATTATCTCTTAGTGCTTCAACAATATTTCTACCAAGCTTAATTTTTCTTCTATATTTTTTCACTAATGGATGGTCCCAAATTCCTAATTTCACTAAATCATCTTTTTTTCCGATATAAATAGCTGCATGCCCCCAATAACCAGGAATGAAATTATCTGTTAAGCGAAATGGTGTTTTTTCTAAAAGTATATCTAAAGGTCTAATGAACTCTTTTGTTGATTCAATAAACTCTTTGTCGTTATGAAGATAACCATGACGGTCTTGAAATGACCCCACAATATTTCCAAATAACTTTGAGCCATAATAAACGATTGAACTACTAAGATAAGAGATAAAGTCATATTGATTTTTTATAGAAATATTTATTTTAGAACCAACTGTCTTAAAGAAATTACCTACTCTTCTCCAAAAGTTTAGTCCCATAAACTTTTTAAAGACATAACTGTTCTCTAACACAAAAGAGGCCTCTGAAAGCTTTGTATCAACATATAGGTCAGGATTTGATATATAATGCTTATTATATAAATTTATCGCACGTTTAAACATTTTTTGAAATTTGAAACTTGTAACGACTCTGACAGTATTAAGAAATGTTTTTTCATGGCGTTGGAAAGAAGAATCTTTTTCATTTAGTATTCGTCTCAACTTTTTATGTCCAAAGATCTTTATATAAGCATAGTTAGTCATATCAAATAAAGTAACAGAGATGGCCAAACTTCTAGTAAGACCATATAAATCTTGTCTTAGCATGTTTGAGTCATCATAATTTCTCTCAACCATATAAGAGTACTTATTGATATATTCAATACTTTCTTTCTTTAAGTCAGCTCGTCTTTGAGCTTCATATTTTATTTCTTCTAGTAACCTACCTTTTAAACGACCATTACTAACGATTTGAGTATTTGTTTGTTCAACTTGAATATCAATTATGCCTTTTGCATCAACAAGTCTGTCGATTAAATCCATATAATCTAAATGAGCTTGGCTATAATTACTAAAAGCTGAGTTTGATCCTAATAGAAATGTCATTATGAGTAGTAGATTCTTAATCATAGAAGACCCCTAAATAACTTCGCTACTGTATATTGTATCAGTCTAAGTACAAACTTTTTACTTTTAGAAATTCCAGGTAGTTTTTCATCAAAACCTATGGGTTGTCCGTTTTCATCTACTTTGTAAGCACTTTCAATTGAGATATCCATAGACTTTCTTAATAATGATGCAACCTTAGGTTTATGAACAACCGCTATCGTTTCAGTATTAAGCTTTTCTGATCTTGGATCTAAATTGAAACTACCAATAATAGCAATTTCATCATCGATAACCATTGATTTAGAATGAAAGCTATCATCTGCATAATATTCATATAAATCGATTCCCATACTTGCTATTTCAGCTCTATCATTAAGGTATGCAGCTTGTGGAAAGACACCATCCGTGGCCCTAGCAGAATTTGTTAAAATTCGTATATAAACACCACGGGAAATAAGTTCTTTAAATATATTTTTAAGCCTATTTGTAATAACTAAATATGGACTATCAATTATTAAAGTATGCCTTACATCCTTTAAATATTGATAAAGCTTTTTAGTTGTTCCTACTTCAGAGCTTTTTCTAGATGAAATAGCATCAAAGGCAATATCAACATTTTCAACTTCAACACATTGATCAGACCAAGACTTCATATCCAGAAAGTTCTTATTTTTTTTAAAGGCAAACATTTTTTCAGTTATTGCTTTGTAGGCCTTTTTAAGTTCGCTATAATAATATTGATACCTACCATCCTCCGGATCTTTAATCCAAAGTTCAGCAATTTTAAAATCCGTAAGGTGATTTGCTTCAAATAATTGATTATAATAATTACTAGCAACTAAGGCACTTTCACCCTGAATATAAATATCTCTATCATTGTAGTTTTTATGGGCCTTTCCGTAATAAGTGTCTTCAATATTACGCCCTCCCATAATCATATGTTCTTTATCTACAATTAACATTTTGTCGTGCATTCTATACTTTACAGACTTACCTAGCCTTAGAAGACTAAACTTATTAAAGTTTTTAATCTCCATTCCCTCATGCATAAGAATTGTTCCGATATATTTAGGGATATCATTGAACATAGAATCAACCATTAGCTTTACTTTTACACCTTCAATTAACTTTGATCTAAGAGCAGCTAAGAATTCTATTGAGGTTTCATCATCAGCGAAGATAAAGTATGAGATTTCGATTGTTTCTCTAGCATCCTTGATCATTTGAAGTCTTATATCTAAGGCCTCCTGTGGATTATCAAGAATACGAACTGAGTCCGCATAACTTATAGTTATACTAAGGACATAAATGCAAAATAGGGCAATCAGCTTTCTGGCAAGGTTCATAACAACACTTTACGCTATGCGTCACCATATTTAAACTAAATTACAATACATTGAAATTTTTATAGATTCTAAATAGTGTCTAGTACCAAATCTAGCTCTATTGCTGAGTGATCAGATGACTTAATATGAGGTAACACCCTAGAATTACGTACTAGAAAGCCTCTAGCAAAAGTATGGTCTAAAATATTCCCAAAAACTTTCATTCGCTTGTCGTTTAAATAAGATAGCTCTTTTAGATCACGGACTTTCATTCTATCTTTAAGATATTTCAATCTCTTTTTTGTACGAGAATTAAAGTCTCCAGCGAAAATGACAGGTCCTTTGTGTGCATCAATTAGTGTTAATGCTTGGTCAATTTGATTATTATAAGCATATTGTTTAGTAAAATTCATTCCATGAAGTGAGATTGCAAGGAGGGTTTGCTTTCGCCCCTTTATTGGATATTTTGCATAAGTTAACGTTTTTGGAGTTTTGATAAGTGGCTCATAATCCTTTGTTCTTAAAAACCCTGCAGCCACGGGAGTAACTCTAGAGCCAACGACTGTTCCTGTGGGTGTTTTATTGTCTTTTTTATAGAGAAAACTCACCCCCATATCGAATCGAAACATACGAAGTGCTTTAAATGTGTCTTCTGTCCTTCTATTTAAGTACCCCTCTTGTAACAATAAAATATCTTTATTTGCAGAGAGGTTTATAAAATCCCTTTTCCAGTCTTTCCTTTCAGCTTTTAGTAAATTCCAAACCAAAACCTTTATCGATTTTCCATTTAATTGTGAATTTTGAGGGGTTCCCATTACAAGGTGTGATTCATCTAATGGTGGAATTTCGTATTTCTTTGCGAGACCTCTTCTTTTAGCTAGTGCACTAAACGAAGTTGTAACAATTAAAGTAAATAATATTAAACGAATGAGTTGTGTACTTCTCTTAACCATTGCCCTTCCCCTTATAATGATCTCTAATTAT
>CAXGOD010000182.1:0-5229 GCA_964011245.1 uncultured Bacteriovoracaceae bacterium
CTTACAGTAACTGCTTTTTTCTTTGTCTTTGCTTCTAAATGGGAAGAAATATCAATCGTTACATCCCCCGAAAGATAAGTCTGGCAAGCAAGTCTTTCTTTTGTAATATGAAAAACATTTCCAATTAATTGTTTTTCTTCAAAAGTTGGCTCTTGTAGATGAGACTCCCCTGCTTTAATAACTACTGTACATTGTCCACAACTAGCGCAACCACCACAGGTTGATTTAATATTGAATCCGTTTGCTTTAAGTTGAGTTAACAGTGAGTCACTATCATTAGCTTCGATGACTTGATCATTATGTTGAAGGATAATTTTCATGCTTTTTCCTATGGAGAACTAAACAACTCTTTTAAGTTGTTTCTCTAAATTCTCTTCGATTTTGCCTTTAAGTGGACGTAATAACATAGAAAGCTTTAACTCAGCCTGGGCCTCTGTGTCAAGGAAGTTGATATTTAATTCAAACCCTTTTCCCTTGGCATGTATCTCTTGGTTACCATCATCATAGTTTACATCTGCTTTTACTTTCCACTTTTCTAGTGTTTCAGGTGTAATAAATTCTTTTACTGCTTGATACGCCGCAGCTTTATCTTCAACCTTATTGTAACTTGCTTTAATAGCCATGTATAAACTCCTTTTTTAATTACTTTTTACCTGTAGATCCAAAACCGCCAACACCTCGTGCTGTATCACTTAGATCATCTGCTAACTCAAACTTAGCCTGTATAACTGGACATAAAACCATCTGAGCAACTCTATCACCATGCTCAATAACTTCATCATCTGTTCCAAAGTTACCAAGAATGATCTTAACTTCACCTCTATAGTCTGCATCAATTGTTCCTGGAGAATTTACAACTAATAGCTGAGTTTTAAGTGACATACCTGAGCGAGGACGAACTTGAACTTCAAAGCCTGGTTCGATCTCAAAACTAAGTCCCGTAGGAACTAAAAGTCTTTGACCTGGCTTGATTGTAAGTGTTTCTCCTTGTGCTAAACAAGCACGTAAATCAGCACCTGCGGCCCATCTTGTTTCATATGTTGGCAATGGTAACTCATTATCAAAGTGATCTAATTTTTTTACTTTAACAAAACTCATACTTGCTCCATTTATTTAGGTCCTAGGACCAAACGCGTTATACCATTTTTAGACATTTTTCTCATTAGCAACATAATACTATTTGTATCAACCAATGACATTTTCTTTTTTAGACTTTTACTAGAAAATTCGTGTGTATTGTATAGTTCTTCAAGTGCTATAAACTCACAACGCTCTTCCATATCATCAAAACTCATATCAACAGCATCAAACGTTCTATCTTTAGCAGCTTTAAGTTCTGTTTTTGAAAACTCATTTTCTAAATAATAATTCCACATAGTTTTAACTTCATAATCAAGTTGTTCTAGATATTTTTTTTGAGTGTTAAAAACCATGACATAGTTACCGGTCCCTGCAAAACTATTAATTGAAGAACCAAGACCGTAGATAATCCCAAGTTTTTCTCTTAAAATGAGAAAGAATTTTGAAGTTAAACCTTCAAACAATAGATCATCTAGAATGGAAAGATCGTAAAAGTTTTTATGTTCAAGGCTCAATCCATCAAATGCATAATACACAACACAGTTTTCCATCTTGCGTGTTAAATATGAGTTGAAATGATCTACTTTACCCATTTTCATCTTTGGTATTAAACGGGTTGGCCCTTTCTTTTTATTCATGCGCTTTGGCATCTGTTGTAATAATATCTTTTCGATATTTTTATGTTTTTGCCCACTTACAATAGAAAGAATCATTCTATCAGCAGTAAAAAGTTTATTATAATATCGATTTAAATCTTTAGTTGAAAAGCTATTAACATTTTTTATGGCACCACCGATTGGATGACCTAAAGGCCTTTTAAAATTCTTTTTAAAAAGAAACTCAAGACCTTCCGTTTCATGATCATCTTTGTCTTCTTTGATCTCTTGAATTACAACACGTTTTTCTATTCTTAGGTCTTTTTCATGAAATTCTGGATTAAAAAAGAGTTTTAAAAAGTCCGGCAAGAATTCTTCTAATTTTGAACCTAAGCAGCCCATCTCAAAACAGACATATTCTTTATAAGTATAGGCATTAACAGTGGCTCCTTTCATCTCAAGATTTCGCAAAAGAGATCCACTTTCCTTTTCTTTGAAAAGCATATGTTCTAGCATATGAGCGAGGCCATGTTCTTTCTCAGACTCATTTACAGAGCCTGCTAGAAAGTACAAATTAATAACAGCGCTATTCATCCCTTCAAATTGATGAATAAGACTTACAGCTCCATTACTAAAAAGAGACCTACGAATAGGTCCCTTTTCATATGTGTTAATTTTTTTGGTATTAACAATTTTCATCATTAAGAATTAATCTTCCTTCTTAGCCTTTTCTTTTCCAGCATTAGGATTTTTACTCTTTAGTGACTCAACAGCTTTTGCCGATAATTTTAATTTTCCAAATCTATCGACTTCAAGAACTTTAATTTTAATTGTGTCACCTTCAGCAACATAATCATTAACATCTTTAACTCTTTCATCAGCAATTTCAGAAACGTGAACAAGTCCAGATACACCTTTCGCAATATCAACAAAAGCTCCGTATTCTTTAATCGTAACTACTTTTGCATCATACTCAGAACCAATTTTGGGTCCGTTGATTTGCATATCGATAACTGTAACACACTCATTTAGTAAATCTTGATCTACACCAAGAACTTTTACAGTTCCATCTTCATCGATCTCAATATTTACAGAGAAGTCTTCTTGAAGAGCTTTAATATTCTTCCCACCAGGACCAATTAAAGCACCAATCTTATCTGTAGCGATTTGAGTTGTTTTAATAGTTGGTACACCATTTTTATAGTTAGGCTTAGCAGCAGAAATTGTTTTCGCCATTTCACCAAGAATATGAAGTCTTCCTTCTTTTGCTTGGCTCATAGCTTTCGTAAAGATCTCTTCAGTAATACCAGTGATCTTAATATCCATTTGAATTGCAGTGATACCTTCAGTTGTACCAGCTACTTTAAAGTCCATATCTCCTAAATGATCTTCATCACCTAAAATGTCAGTAAGGATTGTAAAGTCGTCACCTTCTTTAATAAGTCCCATTGCAACTCCTGCAACTGGCTTTTTAAGAGGAACACCTGCATCCATTAATGCCATAGAACCAGAACAAACAGAACCCATTGAACTTGAACCGTTTGATTCAGTTACTTCACAAGTAAGTCTTACTGTATAAGGGAAGTCCTCTGGTAACATTTTTTTAATTGCTCTTTCAGCAAGGTTACCATGACCAACCTCACGACGACCTACACCTCTATATCCTCTCGCTTCACCTACTGAGTAAGGAGCAAAAGTATAATGAAGATAAAACTTAGAAAAGCTAACACCATGAATAGAATCGGCCATTTGCTCGCCTTCTTTACCACCTAATGTTGCAGTAGCAAGAACTTGTGTTTCTCCTCGTGTAAATAGTGAAGAGCCATGCGGCTTAGCAAGTACAGCAACTTCCGTTTCGATTTCACGAACTTTATCAAGTGCACGACCAGCAATACGTTTTCCTTCTTTTAAGATATCTGTTCTCATCATTTTATAAAGTAGATCATCAACACCTTGGTAAGCATTCTTTCCAGCTGAGTCATCAGCTGTTAATCCAAATGCTTCAGGATTAGCTTTGATATCTGTAGCAACTTCTTTAGTTAATTTAGAAATTGCTTTTGATCTTACTTGCTTGTTATCAAATGATAATGTAGCACGAGCGCGATCTGAGTATTCAGCCATTTTAGCCGTTAATGTTGCATTAGCGTCAGCTGAAATAAACTCTCTTTTCTCTTTTCCACATTCAGCAACCATCGTATCAACAACTTCACAAAATTCTTTGATAGATTTTTGACCATACATTAATGCTTCCATCATTTCTTCTTCAGAAACTTCATCTGCTTCACCTTCAACCATTAAGATAGCGTCTTTACTTGCAGCAAGAACTAATTCAATCGTTGAGTTTTCCCATTGATCAATTGAAGGATTTAAACAAAGTTTTCCTTCAACTTTACCAACTTTACAGAAACCGATAGGCCCAGCAAATGGGATATCTGAAATTGCTAAAGCAGCAGCTGTTCCTAAACCAGCAAGTACTTCTGGATCAGTTTCACCATCAAATGATAGAACTTGCGCCATAACAATTGTCTCTGCCATATACCCAGATGGGAATAGAGGTCTTAGGGGTCTATCAGTCATTCTCATTAAAAGAATTTCAGCGTTTGAAGGTCTTCCTTCTCTTTTCATAAATCCACCTAGGAATTTACCTGCAGCTGAAAACTTTTCTTTGTAATCTACCATTAATGGAAAGAAGTCTTGTCCATCTTTGATTTCATGAGCACTACAAACAGTAGTTAGTACTTGTGTCTCTCCTGATGTTACTAATACAGCTCCATCAGCTTGTTTAGCTAGACGACCTGTCTCTAGCGTTACTTCCTTTCCACCATAAGTGAAAGTGAATTCTTTTTTGTTGTTGATCATTACAATCTCCTGTTGATTAACAGGACTTAGAACTTACAGATGATAATTGTTTTAAAAGATAAATCGAACTAAAGACTAAAGTGTCGGGCCATTAATTCCATCTATCCCTTAAAATACAATCAGTATTATCTGATTACTAAATCCTTCTATTTTTATGTATATTATTCTAAAAAATAATATATGTTTTAAAAAGAAAAAAGGGGCTTAAAGCCCCTCTTTTTAATTATTTTCTTAAACCTAATTCTTTAATTAATTCTTGGTACTTAGTAGCATCTTTTGTATTGATATACTTAAGTAGCTTTCTACGACGACCAATAAGCTTCATTAGACCTCTTTTTGAGTGATGATCTAACTTATTTTCAGAAAAGTGGTTAGTTAAGTTAGCAATTCTTTCAGTCATAATTGCAACTTGAACTTCTGGTCTACCAGTGTTCTTGTCAGTTCCACCAAACTTAGTAACTAGTTCTTGTGTTTTTTCTTTTGTAATCATAATTTTCTCCATTCGATTCAAACCCAGCAACAATCTATGATCGTAACCGTGCATGAATTATTAATTAGTGGGGTTATTTTTAGCGAATATAATCAGACATGTAAACCCTTAATTTCTTTAATAAGCGTTCCTCAATTTGTCTAATTCTCTCTCGTAGGTTGATTTAACTCTTGAAAAATAATAACCATTTCTGATATTTTGGAT
>CAXGOD010000183.1:0-5215 GCA_964011245.1 uncultured Bacteriovoracaceae bacterium
CTCTAAACTCACTATTTTGTTCAGGGTCTAGAACTTCTAGTAGTGCTGAAGATGGATCACCTTTGTAATCACCGCCAAGTTTATCAACCTCGTCTAGCATAATAATAGGATTGCTTGTTTTTGCTTGTTTCATGGCTTGAATGAATCTTCCTGGCATAGCTCCAACATAAGTTCTTCTATGTCCTCTAATTTCAGATTCATCTTTAACACCACCAAGACTGATTCTTACAAATTCACGTCCAGTAGCTTTTGCAATCGACTTTCCAAGGGAAGTTTTACCAACACCTGGAGGCCCAGAAAAACAAAGGATTGGCCCTTTTACTTTTCCACCCTTTAAGCTTCTTACAGCGAGATGCTCTAATATTCTTTCTTTTATTTTTGAAAGATCAAAGTGATCTTCATCTAAAACTTCTCTTGCAAAATCAAGGTCTGTTTTTTCATCAGACTTTTCACTCCAAGGAATATCAACCATCCATTCTAAGTATGTTCTAAGAATACTTGATTCAGATGAGTCCGGATGCATCCTTTCAAGTCTTTGAAGTTGCTTAAGAGTTTCCTTTTCAGCTTCTTCAGGCATCTGTTTTGCGGTGATTTTATTTTTAAGTTCTGTGAACTCATCGGGAGCTTCACCGTTAGCACCATCACCAAGTTCCGTTTTGATAGCTTTGATTTGCTCTCTTAAGAAATATTCTCTTTGAGTTTTAGAGATTTCTTCAGTTGCATGAGTTTTAATTTTTGCTTGAACAGCTAAAATTTCTAATTCACGAAGTAATGTATCATTTATTTTATTTAATCTTTCTAGAGGATCTAAAGTTTCTAGGATGATTTGTGCTTCCTGTACTTTTAAGTTTAGGTTGGAGGCCACAAGATCTGCTAATCTTCCTGGGTCTTGAATATCTTCAAGCACCATTAAAATATCCGGAGATAAAACTTTTCCAATGTTAATTACTTTTTCTAAGTTTTCTCGAACGCTTCTCATTAGAGCTTCAACAGCATGTGTATCTTCGACTTCAGTTACACTTTCAACTTTTTCAACATTAACTTTAAAGAATGGTTCTTGCGAATCAAAGCTAGTAATTCTTGCTTTTGAAAGTCCTTGGATTAGAATTTTAATTCTTCCGTCCGGTAACTTTCTCATTCTCATGATCATTGCAACTGTACCAAGTTCAAAAATCTCTTCGGGAGCAGGTTGCTCAGCAGAAATATCTTTTTGACTAGCAAGTAGGATCAATCTATCAGTATTGTTTAATGCTTCTTCAACTGCCTTGATCGATGACTCTCGACCCACAAACAGCGGAAGTATCATAAACGGGTATACGACTAGATCTCTAATTGGTAGTAGAGGGAGTGTGTCTTTGAACTCAATACTATCACCCTCGTAATTTGTAACCATAACCTGTTCCTCCAACATATATTTTATTTTGAACGCTTTACACAAATCCTTTTGCCTATACTTTTTCGGGTTAACTTAAGGGATTCTTTAAGTTTTTTTGCTTTTTATGAAAAAATAATAAAATGGTTTTCTTGTCAGTTTTTTTTGGTAAAATTGCGAGTGTATTTAATTTTAATAACTTATAGACTTTAATAAATAATAGGTATTGTAATGACCGACTTGACTAGTATAGTAGTTTTAGCAGCAGGAAAGGGAACTCGTTTAAAAATGGATGTCCCAAAACCACTTGCGCCCCTTCATGATAAAACATTAATTGATTATGTTATTGAATCGGCTAAAGACTTCGGTGACCTTTATATGATAACAGGGCATCAAAGTGAACTCGTTAAAAATCATGTAGACACAGTGTGGAAAGGTCTTCACGCAAAATATGTTCTTCAGTCTGAACAACTTGGAACAGGACATGCAGTTAGAATGTATTTTGAGCAAATTCAAGATGCTGATAAATATAAGTATACAATAGTCGCCTGTGCAGACACTCCACTACTTACTAAAGAAGTTTTTCAAACTCTAAAAGATGAAGCTAAGAAAGGTTTTGATGCTGTATGTGCTTCATTTATTGAAAAAAAACCTACAGGTTACGGTCGAATCGTTAGAGCTGGAAAAGGCTTCTCAATCGTTGAAGAGAAGGATGCAACGGATGAGCAGAGACTAATTACAGAAGTTAATTCAGGTCTATATATTTTTAAAACATCCTATTTAAAGGATCATATTTTTAACTTAGACAGTAATAATAAGGCTGGAGAGTTCTACTTAACTGATACGTGTAAGGCTGAAGCCAATGTTCAGCCTCTAGTATTTGAAGATAAGAATTTATTCCTAGGGGTAAATGATCTTTATCAATTAAGTGTTGCAGATAAGCTTTATAGAAACAGAAACATGAGAAACTTGTTATCTGAAGGTGTGAGAATTCTGGATATGTCGCACTCTTATATATATACAGAAAACATTGGTGTTGCTTCAGTGATTTATCCAAATGTACATATCGATTCAAAAACAAAAATTGGTAGCAATGTAACTATTGAGCCCGGCTGCATAATCAATAATTCTGTAATTGAGGATGGAGTACATCTAAAGGCCTATACCTATTTAACTGATTCAATTGTAAGAAAAGAAGCCAAGGTGGGTCCAATGTCTCAGCTGAGACCTGGTTCAGATATTGGTGAAGGTTCAAAACTTGGGAATTTTGTTGAAGTTAAGAAATCGAAGCTAGCTAAAAAAGTAAGTGTCAGCCACTTGAGCTATGTAGGAGACGCAGAGATTGGCCAGAACGTTAATATCGGATGCGGATTCATTACATGTAATTATGATGGTGCAAATAAGCATAAAACAATAATTGGAGAGGGATCATTTATCGGTTCAGATTGTCAGATGGTTGCTCCAGTAAATATTGGAAAAGAAGCATATGTTGGCTCTGGTTCCACAATCAATAAAAACGTCCCAGATGGTGCTTTTGCGATTGCCCGTGAGCGTCAGATGAACAAAGAAGGGATGGCCAAGAGATTTATCAAGAAGAAAGAATAGTGGCAGCGTGTCAACCTTGGCATAAACTCCTAATTGGTGATAAAATCTAGCGTTTTAAAAATAACTCATTAAAGGACATATTTATGTGTGGGATCGTAGGGTACAGTGGTACTTCAGACGCAATAGCTCCAGTTATCGAAGGATTAGCTAGACTTGAATATAGAGGATATGACTCTGCAGGGATTAGTTATCGTCATGATAATGAACTTCATATTTTGAAGAAAGAAGGGAAACTAGAAAACCTTCGTGGAGTTGTAAAACAAGTAAAACCTGTCTCTTCAATCGCTATTGGACATACTCGTTGGGCAACTCATGGGAAAGTTAATGATGTCAATGCTCATCCACATGGAAACGCACGAGTTTCAATTGTTCATAATGGAATCATTGAAAATGCCAATGCTTTAAGAGCAGATCTTAAATCGAAAGGTCTTGAGTTTAAATCAGAAACAGACTCAGAAGTATTTTTAAACCTTTTAACATTTAACCTAGATAAAGCTTCAACTCTTAAAGAAGCTATCATGGCAACATTCAAAGAAGTTGAAGGTAATTCGGCATTTGTTATCATGAGTAAGGACTCACACGTTCTTTACTCTATTAAAAGATCGGCACCTCTTGTTTGTGGACTAAATAGCAAAACAGAAGAAATTTTCGTTTCATCAGATCCATATGCACTAGTTGGCTTTACAAACAAAATCTACTTTCCAGAAGACGAAGTTCTTTGTGAATCAGACTACAGAGTAACAGAAGCACCCGTTAAGTTTTATGAGTTAGATGGAAGTGATTCTAAAAGATATAAGATTCAGAAAAAAGCAGTTCAATTAGATGTTGTTTCAAAGGGTAAGTATGAGCACTTCATGCTTAAAGAAATTCACGAACAACCAGAGCTAATTAAGAAGCTAATTAATATCTATTTTTCAGATTCTGGATTAGAGCAGATTAATAGAATTCAAGGCCAAAGTTATCCAATGGTGCATATCGCAGCTTGTGGTACAGCATTGCATGCAGGTCTAATTATAAAAAACTATATTGAGAAGTTTACTAAAACTAGAGTTCACTCAGATTATGCAAGTGAATTTAGATATAAAAGTCCATTATTAAACTCAGATGAGCTTGGGCTTTTTATCAGCCAGTCAGGAGAAACGGCAGATACATTGGCCTGTCAGGAGCAATGTGCTGAAGCTGGGATGAAAAACTATTCTATTGTGAATACAGAAGGGTCAACACTTTATAGAAACTGTGATGAGAATTTATTGATTCATGCTGGTGTAGAAATAGGTGTCGCTAGTACAAAGGCATTCACACAACAAGTTCTTGTTGGGTATTTAATGTCAAAGGCATTCGAAAGAGATTTTGATCAAGCAAAAATTAAAGAAGAGTTTTATACACTATCTCAAAAAGTTTCAGACATTCTAGATAGAGAAAATGAAATTAAAGATATAGCGAAAGAGATTTACCAACACAACGGTTATATCTTCACTGGACGTGGAATACAGTTTCCAGTTGCTCTTGAAGGTGCATTAAAGCTAAAAGAGATCGCTTATGTTCATGCTGAAGGATATGCAGCAGGAGAGTTAAAACATGGTCCAATCTCTTTAATTGATGAGAATATGGTTAATATCGCGATTGTTACACCTGATCTGTACGATAAAACACTTTCAAATGCAGAAGAAGTAAAGGCCAGACGAGGTATTATGCTTATTGTTGGGGAAGAAGGGAATTCTGAGCTTAAAGAGATGGCAGACTATTACTTTGGTATAGATATGAAAGGCATAACAGATACGCTTCCTGTGTTAACTAACGTTGTTCTGCAAATTCTAAGTTATCATATTGCAAAACTTAAAGGGACTGATATTGATAAACCAAGAAATCTTGCTAAGTCAGTTACGGTAGAATAATGGAGTTAGGACATCTAAATCCAACTCAAAAAGAAGCTGTTTTAGAAACAGATGGTCCTGTAATGATCTTAGCTGGAGCAGGTTCTGGAAAAACAAGAACTCTGGTTAGTAGAATTCAATATCTCTTAGAGGAAAAGCAGGTTAGTCCTTATCATCTTCTAGCTGTAACATTTTCAAATAAAGCCGCCCGTGAAATGAGAGAGCGTATTGCTCAAGATAGCGATATTGATATGGGGGCTTTACAAATAACTACCTTTCATTCATTTTGCGCAAGAGTGCTTAGAAATGAAGCAAATTACTTAGGTCTAAGTAGAAACTTCACCATTTATGACACATCAGAGTC
>CAXGOD010000184.1:0-5212 GCA_964011245.1 uncultured Bacteriovoracaceae bacterium
ACTCTTTTGGTTCTAAAGAAACGTCTATCTTTTGTAAAAACACCATTTAAAACAAGCTCTTTACCATCTAGCAAAACTTTAACATCCTCATTTGAACTCCATCCGACAGAGCTAATCTTAATGTCATAAGTATAATCTTTGTTATTTGGAAAATTAAAGGCCTCAATAAAGTCCTCTGTTGAAAGATCTTGCCATACGTAAGCTCCTGTTAAGAACTTAGCTTCATGAACTTCAACCTTGTTCCCCTTAACCCAATGTTTCCAAGGAACATTTTTTGAACTTGAAAAGTTAGCACCACTATAAACTTGCCCTCCATCATACTCTTCACCTACATTTGAAAAGTTATGTCCTAGCTCATGACGAAGAACCATAGTCCCTGATGTTAGAGACCTTGTAGTGATTGCATAACGCCCACCTAGGCCACCATAGTAATCATCGTTAGCGATAATAATTGGATAGTCTGTATGATCAGGAATTAACTTTAGTGCTTTTTCAATTGCAGATCGATTTCCTGGCATAATTCCTCTTTTAGATCCTTTTGGACTTCTATAAAGATCAAAGGCGGTTCTTTTTGTGGTTAGATCAGAAATTCCACTTTCTGCGCTTGGAGTAAATACGGCATAAATATTAAAAACATTTAGGTAAGACTTAAAGGTTATATCTTGAAACATATCTTTAACCATGCGCTTTACATCATTAAAGTAATCTTCTTTTTGCGATTCAGTATAACCGTCACCTAAAATTGTAATTGTAATTCTATTTGAGTCTCGACCAGTTTTAACTAATTCACGTACTTCAGATCCCGCCCAAGTTACTGGTGCTTCTTTTTTGACTGTGTATTCTAACAAGTCTTTCGGAAGCAGATTTTCTGGGTAATAGATTTCTTCATATGTCTCTAAAGCTGTACTTTCTTGTTCAGCAATGAACTCTTGGATAGACTTTAGTTTAATTATTTCAGTAGAATTAATATCAACTTTTTCAACAGATTCAACGTAAGTATCATCAGGTGTTATAACTTGTTTAACAATGAATCCTGCAAATGCTGATTGCGATAAAAGAAGTGAAATTAGCACTTTAAACATATTATATCTCCTTAATATATAAGGAGATTTTTCCAAATTAAGCACTGTTAGTCATGAATTATTTCAAACTTAAACTCGAAATTAAAGATCTTCTCACCCGCTGCAGCATTTTGAACTTTCTTAACTATCTGTTTTAGCTTACCAGTAGGATCTTGGGTCTTAGATATTCCTGCATTGAGCCAAGATATGGCCTCAGCTTTATCTTTTTCAATGGCCCAATAGTAATAAGAAAAATAGTAATAAGACATATAATACTCAGGATAATCCAATAAAAAATTATTTGCCCAATCTTTCATATCTTTTGGTTCAAAAAATAGTTTATGCTTCAAAACATTCATGTAACGAAGTTCCCAATTATCTCTTGTATCAGGGCGAAGTTCAGTCATTACTTCCCATGTTTTATACATACGATCATCAATTCTTTTTTCTGGATAAGTAGCATCTTTAATTACCACATATATAAGCTTTGCTTTATGAAGAGCATATAAATAAGGGTGGTTTTCAAGGAGCATATCAATTCTTGTAATAAGCTTTTCCATCTCATTAACTTTGTACTCACTTGTGGTAGCAAGGTCCCAAATAATCTTATGAAGTTTTACATTGTCATTGGATTCATGAATTTCAGGGTCTGCTTTAATAAGATTTAAGATTGAAAATGCTCTAAAATAAAGAAGCTGTTTAGCACATGCTGGCGTTCTTTTCGTTTCTTTCAAACATGTGATTAGTTTTTTAATAATCAGCGACTTATCGTATTTCTTTAAAGCTTCATCACAATTAGCCTCAATGATTCTTTGAGGATCAATTTTACCAAGTTTACTCACAGGAGTATGCAAAAATTTATCTCTAAGGGTTATACAGTTAAACTTAGAAGGTTCTCTATAGTTCGGATCATCAATAATTGGACTTTCCATGACATCAACAAGGTTAACCTGCCCTTTCTTTAATACGTCTGGGCTAATATCCTTAACTGTTGGTCCTGTATCCCTCATCTGTAGTCCACCGATAACGATGCCCCCTACGAGAACAATTCCAATGACTTTTTTAATATTGAATTCTATTTTTGCCATGCTTAAGTATACAGATACTTACTGGGCCATATCAAGGATAATATCTAGAATCTCTTTAAGATCTTCTTTTGTTGTATTTTGATTAGCAAAGATCTGCCTAAAGAAAACTGTTCCATCACTCCATGAAGAGAAATTTGTCATGACTTTACCTGACTGAACAATCTTAAAGCGTAGATCAAAGTTATACTTGTTGATATCAACATTCGAATCAGTAGGTATTACTTGAAAACATACATTTAAATATTCCGGATCAAAAAGAAGTTCTAACCTTGGGTTCTTTTTGATTAAATCAATAAAGTAGTCTCTATTATCAAAGTGATTATCTATTATTCTTTCTAAACCTTTAGATCCACGAGACTTCCAAGTAAGCCACATTTTAAGTGCATCATTTTTTCTTCCGCATTGAAGAGACTTAGGCCCTGTATCAAAATCAGCATTTTCATAATCATGAAAAATATAAGTTGATCCACCAGCAGAGTTGGCTGGTTGAAGTAAATCAGAATGCTTAGTTAAGAAAAAAGAAGTTATAAGTCCTGTTCCTAAAAGCTTGTGAGCATCAAAAGTAAATGAATCCACATTACTAATTGTTTGAAGAAGCGGTTTTGTTTTTGAAGAGAGCATAACAGCTCCTCCCCAAGCTCCATCTACATGGTGCCATAGATTAAAACTCTTACATACCTTATCTACCTCGTCAATTGGATCAAAGGCCCCCATGACGGTCGTTCCTGCTGTTGAGCAAACAAGCAAAGGTGTTTTACCAAGTTCTTTAACTTCTTTGATTTTTAACTCAAGATCATTTGTGTCCATTTGTCCGGCACTATTACTTTTTACACTTATTAAGTTATCAAGACCTAGTCCCATAAGCATCATGGCTTTCTGGTGAGAATAATGTGCTTGATCTGAAACAAAAACACAAAATTCATGAGCTCCATTACCTTTTGTTTTTGTTTCTGGAAAAAATTTATGACGAGCAAGGTGTATGGCCATAAGATTTGCATTACTTCCACCAGTAAGCATTAATCCATCACCATTTTCAAAGCCTAGTATTTGGCTTAACTCAGAAACAAGCTTTTGTTCCATGATAGTTGCAACTGGGGCCATTTCATATGTGGCCATCGTTGTATTTGTAATAGTTGAAATAAGTTCAGCAACAACTGACTCAGAGTTGATCCCTGCAAAAAGTTGATTATTACAAAGTGGATGTGTGGTTCTTACACTATATTTTAAAACTTTCTGAATTTCTTCAAGGTATTCATTTGTACTAACAGCTTCAGTGTTTAAACTAAATGATTTTTGAAGAGCACTTCCCTTTAAGTAATCTACAACTGGTGTAGTTTTATCTTGATTCTCTTTTAGATAGGTCTCTAAAAGGTTAATAACTTCATTAATGTGGGTTGTTTCTAGATTTTTCATATTTTGAATATATAGGAAAAAGCATTTCCATGCACTAATGTTTTTTAAAGATATGCGGTATTTTAATTGGATTGAATTCTTTTACAAGCTTCCACAAGTATTGGAAATAGTTTGTTCTTTTATACCAAAGAAGACGCGAGATCTTTCTTTTCATCGGATAGTACCCCTCATTGAATAACTCTTTTGCTCGGTCAGAGTTATCTAGTCTGTTATAACGACTTAGATCAATTGATAAAACGATGTCTGCTTCTTCAAGCTGTCTTCGAGTATTCACATCAATGCTTATATCTATTGAGTTACCGATGACGGCCATAAGATCATTTGGCTTCGGATAAGTCTTAACACCATTGAGATCAATCCCAACAACAATCCCTGCTCCCATTTTTTCTAAAGGAGAGATAGGAACATTTTCTGTAATTCCACCATCAACTAGCATTCGCCCAGCGACTTCAACAGGTGCAAACAAACCTGGAACAGCAACTGAGGCACAAATGGCGGTAGCAAGATCTCCCTCTTTAAAAATGATTTGTTCTCCTGTAGTAATATCTGTTGTACAAATAGCAAGAGAGATTTTAGAGTCTTCAATATTAACTTTTCCAAGATCTTTTAGAATCATTTGGCGAATAGAGTCTGTTGTAAAAAAACCTTTTTTTTGAAGGCCAAAATTAACAACCTTTTGCATATTGAGCTTCTTACCTACTTCCCATATCTCATCAACTGATTTTCCAAACGCAAAGTAAGCAGCAACTAAAGCTCCAATACTAGTTCCTGTGAGGTAAGAAACTTCAACTCTTTCTTCTTCAAATGCTTTTAATACTCCAATATGAGCGATGCCCTTAGCGGCACCTCCACCGAGGGCAAGACCAATTTTAGTGTTGAAGGGGTTTAGGATCATTAATTACTTTATGGCCTTACCAACTGCATAGTATTTAAAACCAGCTTCAAGTACATGTTCTGTTTTATAAAGATTTCTTCCATCAAAAATAACTGGACTCGTTAATCTCTTCTTAGCATCATCAAAGTCAATAACTCTAAACTCTTTCCACTCAGTTAAAACACAAAGCGCATCTGCTCCATCAAGAGCATCATTTCTGTGCTCTACCTTTGTAGCAGCAAATCCATTTTCTTTACCATAAGCTTCAAAGTTATCATCAGCTACTGGGTCATAAAATTTAACTTTTGCACCTGCCTCAGTTAATGCCTTAACTGTATAGATTGCGGGGGTTTCTCTGATATCATCAGTATTCGCTTTAAATGCTGTTCCCCATATAGCGATTGTTTTTCCAGATAGATCACCAAAGTGAGCTTTCATTTTTTCAAACATATAAAGCTTTTGTTCAGCGTTCACTTCTTCAGTCGCTTCAACAAGTTTCAAGCTCATTCCATTTTGGTTAGCTGTATAAGCCAGGGCCTTAACATCTTTTGGAAAACAAGATCCACCATAACCTGGACCGGGATATAAAAATTGTGAACCAATTCTTGAATCTGTTGAAATACCATGACGAACTTCTGTTACATCGGCTCCTGTTTTATCACATAGACGGGCAATCTCATTCATAAATGAAATCTTAGTAGCTAGAAAACAGTTCGCTGCATATTTAGTCATCTCAGCAGAGAGATTACTCATTCTAATCGTTCTAGAAGTTTGTC
>CAXGOD010000185.1:0-5167 GCA_964011245.1 uncultured Bacteriovoracaceae bacterium
AAAAACTTCTTGTTCCTGTATGGGAAGAAATAGACTACACGCAAGTTATCGCTGATAAAAAATTCTATCGTATTCTTGGTGACTCCGTAACCTTTCAACTAACTAAAGCATCTATCGTTTTAGGTAAAAAGCCCCAACCACTTTTTGATTTAAGTATTACCGGAAATAATGAAGCCAAACTGAATTGGGATTTTTCAAATTTAGATGCAGATATAAAAGCAAAACTTCGTTTCAAATTTAAAAAGTACGGTATTAACGTTACTCATGATGAGTTTTTCATCATCAAGGCCAATAAAGTTGGGCCATCAACGACCAAGCTTAACTTGGCCTATAACAAAGACTTTAAATTTGGATTAATTGAAAATAGAGGCTTTGAATTTCAATCTGTAAGTATTAAACCACAAAATGGCGTTGGCTCAGTACTGCGTTTTATATTTGATAATATATTCTCAAAAAAAGAGGTTGATGCATTTATTACCAAACAAGTAAATATTGAGCTGATCAAGTGGATTAACAAAGAAACTTTAATTAAAGAAGTTGAAACTGCTGTTAATAATCAACTTACCGAGCTTAGAAGCAAACCTATCAGAGTAAGTGATATCGCAAATCATATGAAAATTGATTTTAACAGCTTTAACTTCGATGCTAGTAATTTCAACTTAGGTATCACTCCTAATTTTGTATATGATAACTTAAAAGTTCACCCGTGTGCCCTATTAATGCACAGGCCTTCTCAAAAAGATTACGTAAGTGCATCACACAACTTGGTCGAGCAAATGCTTAACAACTATATGACTTATCAAGTTTTAGATGAAGATAGGAATATAAAAGAACCTCTTCTATGTTTTGGATACCAAGCTTATGCTGCGAATGGTGACCCTTTAGGGATCGATGCAGACTTTAATATTTGGGGAAGAAAAATAAAGTTTAAATACTGGGTTGTCCCAACAACAATGCCTAAATACACCTATGTACCAGAAGAAGGTCTGATTAAACTTAATCTTAATTTATTAATGAAAATAAAGGCTAAGTTTTATCCTCATATTCAGGCTGATAATGACCAGCTAAAGGCCAAGTTAACGGCAACTTATAAAATTGAATTTACGCCTGGAAAAGGTCTAAATCTCGTTTTCCAAGATTTTGACGTAACAAGTATCACAGGTCGAGTTCGTGTAAAATGGAATCGTTTCACTCCATATATTAAAGTACCTCTAAGTATTATTATGAATGAGCTAGAGATCACTATTAATAAGCAAGCTAATGAAAACTTTAAAGTTACAAATTTAGTTCGTTCTGAGCTAGAGTTCTTAGGTGGAATTAAATTATTTCTAGATGATTATCAAATGACTGAAGACTCCCATAAGATTCTTTTTAGAGCTCGTTAGTCTAGAGTGATCTTTAAGTAAGAACCAACTGCATTTTTAATGTTCTTATAGACCACTCCATCAGACTCAACATCATCAAGGTAGCTTGAGGTATCATTACATGAAAAGTACTGGACATCATCATTATCCCAAAAGAACATTCTTTTACGCCAAATTCTGCCATTTACAAAATGCTTCCAAAAAGACCCATCTGAATTTGAAAAGCGAAACACATTTCCTTTTTCAAGACTAATTTGAGTGCCATGCCTTCTAGCATTGGTTAATTCACAAAAAAATAGGCCTTGCTTTTTAGGCAGGTTCTTAACTATTTTTCCTTTATAAAAAACAATCTTTGATCTTTTATCAGACATTCTTATATCTTTTAGAATAGTGATTCTATAGCTTTGACTTGGAAGCTTCACAAACTCTTCAGGATAAAGCCCACGAGCAAGCGCTGTTGTAGTAGATAAAAGTAAAATTGTGCTTATAAGTGTTTTCATTGACCCATACTCTCTTTAATTTATGACTTTGATAAGAGAGTGTGAAAAAAAGAAAGACCCAAGTATAAACTTGGGCCTATACAGTGTTATTTCAATAACTTAGAAGTTATTAGTATCTAGGTCCTCTTGGTCCCCTAGGCCCTTGTCCTCCTCTTGGAGGATTTACAGGAGGATTGATTTCAGTACTCATACAACGAGCTCTGTAGTATCCGTATTCATTTTTGTATCTATTACATTTTCTTAGTGCTTTTCTACATGCTTGTTGCTTTACTCCAGTTCTTCTTTGTCCATGTGCTCTTGCTTGGAAGTATTGAATTGTTCTTCCTCTTGGACCAACTAGAGATGTGGAACAACTTCTCGTAACTTGCTGTCCATATCCGCCACCATGATGAGCGACTTCACATCTAAGTCTGGCACCAGGATATCTATGTCCATTCCAGATGGCCCTTTCACATTGTCTTTTTGCTTGCTGACATGCCTCGCGCCTATCATATCCCCATGCATTGAATGTATCTACCGTCATTCCTCTTTGATTCTTCATTAGAGCAGTACAACTATTGGCACTTGCCTCACTTGAATACCCTGCTACTGTAAATACTAATGCTAGTACTGAAATTAATGCTTTCATTTTGTCCCCTTTTATTATTCCGTAATTTTAGGTTTAGTACCTTTAAAACAAGCAAATAAAATGCCAAGTTTTTTAACCTAGTTACAGATACTAGATGCAGCGCAAGGTGCAATATGGCAGTGGCAAAATAGTTTAATTTTTAAGAACTGGGGTATAATAACTATTATGACACTTTTAGAAGAACAACTATTAATGACTCTCTCTCACCTTGAGGCCATGACCCTAGATAAGGTTTTTATTGATCTGGATAAGGACTTTGTAATGGCAAACCCGGAGATTTCTATGGAAGACCTCCTCACCTGTTTAGACAAGTTAACTCTAGAGAAGAAAATAAAATGCATTAAGACCGATGGCCATAAGGAGTGGGTGAAAATATTCCCTAAAAGAAAAGGCCTATGGGGCCGTCTGTTTAAGAATATCTTTGGAAAGTGAATCGTTATGGAATTGTTTTAAGGCTGAAAAATTCTCCCATTCAAATACCTCTCTATATGTTAACCAATCAAGAAGACAGAATAGAAAGTTTGCTTTAATCCCCCAATTTAATGAATCATTTTTTAACTCATCATCAAAATAACTTAAAATTCCTTTAATTCGTTTGAGCTGAATTTTTGAAAATGTATTTTCATTATTTGGATCTAGTTCAAAAAACTTTACTTGAAATAAAGAAATGGCTGAATCATTAGCTTCGTTTATAAGAACTAGATCCTTTTCAGTTTCAATATCTATTTGTGGTCTATTGTATTTTTTCAAAAGATATTTACAAATTAATAAGGAATCCCAAATAGATTGATCTCCATCAACAAGTATTGGAACACGTCTTGTTTTTGTATATGAAAATATTTCTTCCTGTCCTTCTTTTGAAAAGACCTGAATTTGTTCAAAATCACAGTCTACACCTAACTCATCGATGAGTACTCTTATACGTCTAACATAGGGGGAAGCGAGAGAGCCTATTAATTTCATTTTAACTCCTCATTAAAAATATTTTTTCAAATACTTCTGCACCGGACTGCTCAAACTTTGGATTTAGTGTATGTAGCTTTTCATTTTTTAGGACAGAGAGATTAGATTTATCAAAGTGTGAATAGATAAAATCATCAGAAACAGAAAATGGAGGACCACTAACTAATTCTTGGTCATAATTGAACAGTACCATCAAAATATTAAGTTTAGGGTTTAACTCTTTAAGTTTGTCCATAAACTTTGATCTTAAGTTATCTGGAAGCGCCACAGTTGAAGCTCTATCATAGACTCCATGAATAGGGCCTAAAAGATTGTTCGTTAGCTCAAATATATCCCCTTCAAATATTGTTATATTATGTGAAGTATATTTTTTAAAGGGAGGAATTTCTTCAATGGTATAATCTAACTTATTTTCAGTAAAAAACTCTTTTATAGCAATTTCTGATAACTCAATTCCCGTAACTTTAAGCCCCTGCTTAGCAAGCCAGATCATATCTAAGCTCTTTCCACACAGTGGCACAAGTATATGATCGTCTTCTTTTAATGATAGGTCTGAATAGTGATTTAGTAAATTCTGATTAAATTGATCCTTATGAAAACCAATTTGATTCATTTCCCATCTTTCCAACCAAAATTCTCTTTCCATTTATCCTCACAGGTAAATATTGCCTCATTAATCTTCTACTGTTTTCAATTGTTTGGCCATAAGATTTCCTCTAGATTCACTAATATGCTTTGCGTAAGTTTATCTATTCATTTGTCCTAACACGAACCCGAAAAGCTATATATGAAAAGATATATCCTGCTAATGACATTATTAACCTACAGTAGCGCTCATTCTGAGACGTTTAATTATACCTCTATGAAATTAGTAGAAGGTTTTGATGGTATTTTTATTCTCTCAAACCCTAAAGATGTTTCACGAAAGCTTAGACTAGACTGCCAAAGTTTTTTTCATAAATTAGATTTTTACGATAAACAAAACAACATGATTCATGAAAATTTTATTTCTTTTGGTGAATGTGAATACCTTTATGAAAATTTCAGTACATGCATAGCCCAAGAAAAAACAAAATGTGTTGATACAGAAGATATCTTTAATAAAGACTGCAAATGTAAATAAATACTAAATAATTTAAGTATCTCTTATTTAATTTATACAATTAATTACTTTTTTACTTAACTCTTTTTTTATACCTTCCGAATGGATGAAACCTTTTGGATACTCATGAACAAAAAAGAGAACACGCAAACATATTCAATTGAATCATTTGGAATGAAGGCGCAAGCAGTCAGTAATAAATATTTATTATTTTTCCAATTTCAATGTCCCCACTGCAATCATTTGAATGTCATGGGTAAGACGAATGTTCAAGAATACCTCATTTGTTCTAACTCCACATGTAGACGGGTTATTATCCTTGAGAACTACCTCGATATTGCTTAAATTTTACTCTAAATAAAATTAGGGCTATTATTATGTATGAATAAAAAGACCGCTATTGATGCCCAAAATATAACTATTGCCTTTGGGAACAAAGTTATTCTAAAGAATATTAACATTCATATTCAAGAACATGAAACAATAGTCTTTATTGGAACTAGTGGTTCTGGAAAAACAGTACTCTTAAAAACCCTAGCAGGAATCTACCCACCAGCTGCTGGAAAAGTCTTTATTCAAGATGAGGATTGGCAAGAGCTTGAAAGTGATG
>CAXGOD010000186.1:0-5161 GCA_964011245.1 uncultured Bacteriovoracaceae bacterium
GTTAGAAGATACTTCGTTAGACCATGATTAGACTTAATATTTCCGTTAAAAATATTAAACCAAGTCGCATTAATAATACATGGAACAATAAAGTGATGAAGAATCATATTCTTATGGTAAAGAAGATGAGTCCTACTCTCTTCATTAATTGTATAAAAGATTTGGTTTAGTCTTTCTCTTTTAATTAACTCTGCTTTTTTATTATTGATAAACATATCCATAGCGACTTTTAAAGAAGCTGAGTATTTATCAGAAGCTAATGAGTCCGTTACAGGAATATTCATATGCTCACAATAATCAAGAATATCATCCGCTCTATGCTCAATCTGTTGCCATGTCAGAGCCCCAGACGGATCATCTAACATAATCATCGATAGCAATGACGAGGGAGTAACAGGCATTGTTTTACCAACTGCTCTAAAGCAGTCAAAAGCCAGTGACTGAGTGTCTTTTTTAAGGTCTTCTACATTTTCAACTACAATTCCCTTACCAAAAGTAACATGAACGGTTCCCATTTTTTTATTAACGAGTTTAAACAATTTCAATAACTGAGTTGGACTTTCTTTAGTTTTCTTTTTTCCACTTAATTCTTTGGCATGGGCCTTTTCTTCCGGAATCATTTCATGTGCAATTGAAACCGGCATAAACATAAGAGGTTTTTTATCATCAAACTTAGTGTGAGCATCTAGTAACATACTGAATAAACCATACTTAGGCGGAAGAAGTTTTCCTGTTCTTGTACGTCCACCTTCAAAGAAGAACTCCACAACCTTGTCTGTTTTTAATAAATAATAGATATAACCTTGAAAAGCGATCTTATAGAGTTCATCATCAAATTTTCTTCTAATAAAAAATGCACCACAACGCTTAAATAGATCACCTATAGGAAAAATATTTAAGTTAATACCCGCTGCAATATAAACAGGAATTTTATCTTCCTTATAAAGTATATATTGAAGTGCTATGTAATCTGCATGAGATTGATGATTAGGTACCAATATAATATGATACTTTTTTTGCATTTCTCGGATATTAAAACCATCAGGCAGTTTTAAGTTAACGCCATCATAAAGCTTTAAAAAAGTTTTATCTAAAAATGAAGCGGTAGCACCAACAACACTTGTTTTATAATTTCCGCTGATTTCATCAATCATTTTTAAAATACGATTTTTATCATTCGGGCATTGCTCAAGATGATTTCTTACTTTTTCATAGGTAAGAACAACGTCATACACTTCTTTCAAAGTTAAATCCTTTTACTATTTCATTCCATGTGGCTTGGATTCAATCATACCAGAAGTAGACATCTCCATGAAGAGTGCATTTTTGTTTATATCAGCTAGAGACTGAGCATTTAGATACGTCATACCCGATCTAACTCCACCTGCAAGCTCATGAATAACATCATTAACAGAACCTTTACATGGAATCATGCGAGACTCACCTTCTGGTGCCATCCCCTGTTGCATATTTCCGCGCCAAGAAACTTGAGCATCTTTTGAGGCCATCCCTCTATATTTTTTCATTCCACCTACAACTTCACCTGGAGATTCTAAAGTACCTGACAATAAAGACCCTAGCATTACCGACTCTGCCCCCGCAGCGAAGGCCTTTACAATATCACCACTGGTTTTAATTCCACCGTCTGCGATAACTGGAATATCAGATTTTCTAGCTTCTGCAACACATAAAGCAACAGCTGAAAGTTGTGGAACTCCACATCCTGTTATAATTCTTGTTGTACACATTGATCCGGGACCAATACCAACTTTAATAGAGTCTGCACCAGCATCAATCATTCTTCTTACGCCATCTGGCATAGCTACATTTCCTGCAATAACATCAATATGTGGATGAGTCTTTTTTAAGTATTCTAAAACTTCAAGCATCATAACACTGTCACCGTGGGCAATATCTAAAGTTAAGATTTCAACTCCAGCATCAGCAAGAGCATCAGCTCTTCTCATTCCATCTTCTTTTACGCCTACTGAAGCGGCGACAAGAAGCCCAGGGATCTCTGACTTTGCAGCAATTAAGTTCTTAACCTCTTGAGCTTGATCTTCAACAGAAAGGAAGCGATGCAAGCTACCAACGCCCCCAAGTTTTCCCATAGCTCGAGCCATTTTTTCTTCCGTTATAGTATCCATATTTGCAGAGATAAATGGGATTTTGGCTTTATAGTTTTTTGTAATTCTTGATTCTAAACTTGGAATAGTTCTTGAAGTAATTTCACAATGACGAGGCATTAAAAGTACGTCATCAAATGTTAATCCATTTTGTCTTTCCGTGATTTCGTTTGCATTAAACATTAAACTCATCCGTATTCTCCTTAAATTTACTTTGAATCAAACTAATTTAGTGTATCTATCAATACTCCACTTGTCATGACTATACTCTGTCATTTAATATGGCTTTTTACCTATTACACAAGGCAATAAACTACGCTATGCAACAATTTAATATAGAGCTTACTCAGCAAACTTTAAATATTCTAATGACGTTACTAAGTGGATTGCAGATCCTAGATATCGTAGTTGCTGTGACCCTGTATTATATTTATAAAAAAGATCACCACTACCTGAATGCTATCTTTTTATGGGTTGGACTATTCTTAATGTTTACGACCGATACTCTTTTAGGCCCAGCAAGTAATAATCACCCACTTTTTTCATATACTTTTGTTCTGCTTACTGCTTTCAATATTTCGAAACTTATTAGGAAGCTTTATACAGTAGATAAAAAACATAATTATTATTATACTTTCGCCCTTATCTTTATTGCAATCATCTTCAGATTTATCACACCTCAAAACTTTACACTTATTGCTTTTCCCATATCTTTAGCAATTGCTGCACCAATTTTTACCGCCTTACTTTTGGCCATAAAAAATATTAATCAAAAAGTCATCCAAACAAGTTTCGTTGATTATATTTTTCTAGGAACTTCTTTTCTTTGGGGAATACATTTTCTAGATTACCCATTTTTAAGAGAACTAGATACACTTAAGTTTTCAATATTAGGTTTTACACTGGCCTTAATTCTAACTTATCTCTTATCTATCCTTATACCAGTAGTTATAAATCGTAGAATTTACCTGAATATAAATGAGCTTATAAAAGATGAGTTAACTCTTAGAACGAGAGAACTTGCTAGAACTCAAAGCCTACTCTACAAACAAGATAAACTTGCATCAATGGGAAGTCTCGTAGCAGGAGTTGCCCATGAAATTAAAAACCCTCTTAATATTATCAATACATCTAACCACTATATAAAAAGCTTTAGTAAAAAATATGATTTTGAAGAACTTAAAGATATTTTTACAAATAAAGATACTGTTAGGCTCGAAAAACTAAAAAGAGACAGAGAGAGATTCAATGAAACAAATAGAGTCATTACAACAAGTGTAAAAAGAGCTGACCAAGTCATCCAAACAATGCTGGGGCATGCTCGAGGTGATGAATCAAGGATTCTTGCACTTACAGACGTAAACCTATTAATAAAAGAGACAGTTAAGTTAATTGAAAACTCTTTAGAAAATCGTCAAAGAGTTGAAATACAACTTGAATTAAGTGACTCTTTGAATTCAATAAACACTTATATCAATGACCTTAGACGAGTCATCATTAATATCCTTGAAAACTCCATCTACAGTATTAGTGAGAAGAACAAGAAGCTTAATAATTCAACTGGAATTATAAAGATAAAAACGAACTACACACAAGATAAAGAACATATTCAAATTATGATTTCAGATAATGGAATTGGAATCTCTCATGATATAATAACAAGAGTTTTTGACCCCTTTATGACAACTAAACCAACAGGAAAAGGAACAGGACTAGGCCTTTCAATATCTCAAGATATAATCAAAGAGCATTTGGGACAAATAGGGATAGAGTCCGAAGTTGGTGTAGGTGCAGAGTTTTCACTTTCAATTTCAACAAATCTATAAGGTTAATTATATTTTTCTTCAAGAGCAGCTATTTCAGCTTTTAACCAAGCAGTTACTTCATTTTTCTTTTGGGCAAAGTCATTTTCTAGCTCAGACAGCTTAGTATGCATTTGTTCTTCTAAAGCAGGATTATTCAATTTAGTAATACCATCTTTTCCTTGAAGACCTTTAATAATTCCTTCTGAAAACATCGTGGCCCTATCAAGATTATCTTGAACTTTTCCAACAAATCCCCCGTAAGTAAAATCCAAACCAAAAAAACGTTTATATGACTGTGCTACAGCAAGGTTGTTAATCTCTAAGTAATGCAAAGAATAAGTAAGGTCTCTTTCAAGTTCAGAGTCAAAATATTTCGTATTGGCCTTATCATCATCAATAAAATTAAAGGCAATTTTTAATCCAAGGCTCATCCCTGTCATACTTACTTTCTCAAGGTACATTGAGAATGATTCTTTAAAACATGGAAAATAATATTCTTTTTCAACATTCAAACAAGTTTGTCTCATTCCTGCGTAGTTTAATTGAGTGCGATGCTCAAACGCCATTGTTAGATCATGCTTATTTTGAATAAAGAAAAAAGTCATTATTACTAAAGCGAGTCCACCAAAGATTAAAAATATCCACTTTAGAAACCGTAACATAATTAGCTATCCTTAAAATCTATTTTTATATTTTCGAAATATTCCGTTAAAAAAGAACAAAAGTCGAGTACATCTTCCTTTTCAATTTGAGCTTGATCTTTAAATGATTTATGAGATAAATTTTTCCATTTTTCATCAAGCTCAGAGTCTAAATCAATTTGAACATGAATCTTTTTATATTTTAACGCTAAATCGTATACAACTTCCATAATACTCTTATCATTAGAAACTTGAGAGAGAAGTTTAGCTGAAGGTGTTAGATTACTATTATTAATTTTTTGTGTTTGTTGATCAAACATTCGAGAATAAATATTACTTCCATAGGCTTGATCTAATAAAGGAACTACGATGCCAAGCTTCTCCATTACAATATTGGCACAGTCTTTAATCGATTTTTTGTTCCCCTGAAACTCAAGAAGTAAATCAGGATTTCTCCCTTCATTAACTACTTTCGAAAAGTTAGCATCAATCTCATCACATTCAGAATCTGAGATTATCGGTGAGTCATTAAGCAAACATCCAAGTAAAAATAAATGTAAAAATTTAACTGTTTCACGACTAAGACCTG
>CAXGOD010000187.1:0-5147 GCA_964011245.1 uncultured Bacteriovoracaceae bacterium
CAGAAAACTAGTGGCCATCCGCTCATTCATCAAGTGGGCAATGGCGTGTAAACTGATAGATTATAATCCACTTGATATTGTTAAACTACCAAAAGTTCAAACAGAATCCCCTACACTTGCTTTTGATGATAAAGAAGTTGTAGCAATGATTAATTCTCCTGAACTAAACACTAAAAAAGGCCATATGGATCGAATAATTATGATCCTGCTTTTTAGTTTAGGTCTTAGACGCTCAGAACTTGCTCAAATTAAGGTAAAAGACTTCTATCAGGAAAGAGGACATTATGTTCTTAAAATCCGTGGTAAGGGTGGTAAAGACCGTCACTTACCTCTTAATGATCATCTTATAGGTGAACTTAAAACATATCTTGATGCAATTGCAAGCTTTGGTTTATCTCTAGAAGAAGAAGACTATTTTATTCAATCCTCTAAAAAAGGTAAAAATGTAAAGCCAATTGATGGCTCAACGATTTATCGAGTAATAGAAAAATATGCAAAAAAATGTGGAATTAATAAGAAAGTAAGTCCTCACTCTTGTCGCGCAACTGCTATTTCTCACTTATTGGATACTCAGAAAACACCCATTCGTGATGTTGCGATTTTTGCAGGTCATTCAAAAATTACTACTACTGAGCGCTATGACAAACGTCGTGAAGGACTAGATAATTCTGCTGCTTATCAAGTAAATTATGATGATAAAGATAGTGCCTAGGCGACACTATCTAGGATGATTTTTTTCGTATCTGTTGTAAATTTTTTCATAAGCTCAGGAACCTCAGATTCCAACATGTTATAATAACGACAAAATAAGAAAAATTCTCCAGAGTTATGCGAATTAAACTTTAACTTTTTAACAACTTTGTCCTGATTAATCTTAAAATAATGAAGTTGATCGTTAGAGAAGAATAAATCATCACTCCTATTCTTTCGATCAGAATGAAGAGCACTAAATATCTTATCAGTGTTAAAGAATACTTTTAATTCCTCGGACTTTTCTATGGTATCTAGTAAGAAATCGTTACTAGAAGAGAAAAGAATGCCAGAGTCAGTTATCTGATCTACTTTTAATAGATTTATACTTTTATCTGTTCCGTGTTTAAATTCTGCTGCAACATGTCCACTTGTGGCCAATCTAAAGCCTCTTTGTGGGAGTTTATTAGTCATAACCATCCAATGAATAAATATATTCAATGTTTGTTCATTTATACAATTTATCATTGCCATTTGTTTAAAGGGACCGGTAGGTCCAATAAATGATATTTCTTGTGAGTTAAATAACTCATCTTCCATTTTTTCTTTTTTGATATATTGGCCTAAAGAATTATAGATATCAAACATAGTCATAGGAATAACATAATCCCCATTTTTAAGCCATATGGGAACCTTCTTTAGTGTGTCTACAACCCCAATAGCAAATTGCTTCTCGTGGAAAAATATCTCGTCTCCGTGCTTTGTCTCATGTCTGACTTTTTCAATCAAAGTCTTTGAATTTGCCCAATGCAAATTCAATGGAAGATCATGAAGGAGTTTAAAGTTACTTTCAAATTTAAAATTTGCAAAGTAGTCCTTAACATTGTCTTCAATCTCGACATGTTTGCTCAAGTTAAATGTACCATTGGCCATTCTTTTATCCTTTTAGCGATACAGTTTAAACGGCAATTTTTACCTAGTACTTTAGAAAAAAAGTGTTTCTATCCGGCATTACGAATGACTTTAAGAAATGAAGAGCTCTCTTTCTTAAAGATACTGAATGAGAAATATGAAAAGATCACTGAAATGATATAAGGAATGATAAATGAAATGGCTATTTTAAAGGCATCCAGTTTAACTGGGATTCTTCTTTCAACAAAGAAATCTGGCATAAAATTGATATCGTTATGTTGAAGCAGAAAGAGAAAAGCCAATCCGGCTAATAGTCCTAAGCTTGTAAAAATAATACTAACAACATGGGTAAGAAGATAAGAAAGCTTAAAAATCTCTTTTTGAGACTTACCTAGTATCCAAAATGAGATCAGATCTCCTTTAATTTTATCAAAAAATATCATAAAGCCTGAAGTAATACAGATAGCTACTAAGAAACTCATTCCGACAAAAAGAAACAGCATTACATTTGTTTCTAAGGCCAATGCCCAAACAAGTGAACGATTCATTTTTTCCCATGTCACAATTTGAATTTCTGGGTTAAAATTTTCAGAAATAGCACTTCCAACTTCTAAACTTCTAGCATCATAGAAAACTATTTTATTAACGGAACGTTTACGTATTAAGTTTTGAACTACAGGCAATCTTACCCATCCATGTACTGAATCAATTTCTTGAAGCTCACTCATATAAAAGTCGCTTACTTTTGATGTGACCTGCCTTGGAACATCTCCAAATAAGGTATCAACATGCGCAGGGGATATAAAATTTATTTTAGATTCAAAATAAGCATTAACTTTATTAGCAACATCACTACCTAAAACTGTGGCAACTGTATCACGTTTTTTAAGAAAAGGAGGTACACCATACTTATAATCAATCCCATGAAGAATTAATGGAGATAATCTGTTTTCTTTTTTTATCATTAACTCAATTTCGTATTCTGGATAGAATTCAACCTTTGCAGCTTGGAGTCTATCTACTAATTCATGATAAGTTTGTTTATCTTGAAATTTAATAAGATCAATATAACCATGGCCTAGAGCGAGCTTAGAGCGATTAATTAAGCCATTTTGAAGACCGCCCATAACACCTTGAAGAACCACAAGGGAAAAGCTTGAAATTAAAAGACCAACGACTGCTATAAGAAGCAATCGCTGGCGTGTTTTTGTTTTAAATATGTAACTTAAAAAGTATTTATAAAAATGAAGATTCATTAGCAGTCATAAAACTTTTTCTTATTATCAGTAAGATTCTTTAAGTATGAACTTAATTGATAACGATCTTTATCAACAGTTTCTGCAAAGTTTTTAATGGCCTCAGTAACTCTGTCTAATCCTTCAGCATCAGCGTATCTTAGGAGCCCGCCTCTAAATGGCGGGAAACCGATTCCAAAAATCAAACCTAAATCAACAGTCCCAGCATCTTCAACAATTTTTTCATCTAAAATACTAGCTGCTTCGTTTATCATTGGTAGAAAAACTCTCATTTGAATCGTAGTTTCATCCATACTTTTTGATTTTTTTGGTAATAGTGCTACTAACTCTGGGTTCTCTTCTAATTGTTTACCCTTGTCATCATAAAGGTAAAAACCTTTTTTGTTCTTTTTACCTAAGAAGTCATTATCCACGGCAAGATGAGAAAGATTACAAGCTTTTGCTCTCGCCCCAAGCCCCTTCTCCATAATTTCACCAACGTGAGCGCATACATCTAGGCCAACCTCATCCATTAAACGACAAGCTCCCATTGGCATACCAAAGTTTAATACAGCTTTATCAATATCTTGAATAGAAACACCTTCTTGAAGTAGATATGCTGCTTCATTTAAAAATGGTGCTAAGATTCTATTAACTAAGAACCCGGGACAATCATTCACAATAACTGGAGTCTTTTTCGTTTTTAAAACCCACTTATATAAAGACTGAATTGTTTCTTCACTCACATTATCGTGACGTATTATTTCAACGAGAGGCATTTTATTAACAGGATTAAAAAAATGAAGTCCTGCAAAACGTTCTGATTTCTCAACCGCATTAGCCATTTCGTTTACACTTAAAGAAGATGTATTTGAAGTAAGTATACAGTCTGGACGTACATGTTTTTCAGCTTCAGCAAAAACTTTTTTCTTTACATCCATATTCTCAACAACAGCCTCAACAACAAGATCAACTTGATCAAAACCATTAAAATCTAATTGAGCTGTAATGGATCTTTGCTTTCTATTAAAGTCATCCCAACTCATTCTTCTTCTTTTTACAGCTTTAGAGAAGTTATCAGCAGACTGTTTAAGTCCTAACTCAAGGCCTGCAATATTAATATCTTTCATGATTGGCGCTTGATTACTTTTAGCAAATAGCCATGCAATCCCCCCCCCCATAACACCAGCACCTAGTACAGCACCACGGTTTATCTTTTTAACTTCTCCATCAAAATTCATTTTTTTAGATTCATCATGCAAGAAAAAAACATGCTGAAGATTCTTTGACTGACTTGTTTGAGTTAACTCAGCAAATGCCTTAGCTTCTCGTGCTAAATATTTAGATCTCTTTTTTCCATAACTTGCTTCTAAATGATCTAATATTTTTAGAGGTGCAGGATAAAAGCCTTTTGTACTCTCTAAAACTTTCTCACGAGCCTTTTGAAAGATAACTTTTCTAGCAATAAAATTATCACTCGCTGCGGCGGTTAAGCCTTCAGAGAAACTTTTCTTTGAATCATATGCTTTAAATAGATACTCAGGAGCAAGAGGTAAAAGTCTCTCTACTGGCATAACATCATCTACTAGACCAATCTTTTTCGCTTTTTTGGCCTTAATTTGTTTACCAGTTAAAATAATATCTAATGAACCAGTTAGTCCAACTCTCCTAGGCATTCTATAAGTCCCACCAAAACCAGGAAGGACACCAATTAAAACTTCAGGAAGACCAATAGCTGTTTTAGGATTATCAGAAGCGATGATTTTGTCACAACTTAAGATCATCTCACATCCACCACCAAGGCAAATTCCATCAACCAAGGCCATCGTTGGACATTTTAAATCTTCAATTTTTGAAAATACTGCTTGCCCTTTTGTACAGCCCTCTATTGCTTCTGCTTCTGAACTAAGACCTTGAATTACACTCACATCCATTCCGGCTAAAAAACAATCTTTTTTATGAGAAAAAATGATAAACCCTCTTGCCTCTTTGTCTGCAGCAACTTTATCAAGAGCATCATTCATCTCTTCTAACGTTTCTTTATAGATAACAGTCATTGATTTATCTTCGTATTTTCCAAAACCTAAATAATAGATTCCTTCTTTATTTTCTAATGTGATTTTTTCGTAATTCATCTTAAGACTCCCTATTGGCAAGGTTCTCAATTATAACGGCACCACCTTGTCCACCACCGATACATAAAGAAGCAACACCATACTTACCACCGCGTCTAGCTAATTCATGAGCTAGTGTAACAATAAGTCTTGATCCAGTTGAACCAACAGGATGTCCCATTGCAACTGCTCCACC
>CAXGOD010000188.1:0-5142 GCA_964011245.1 uncultured Bacteriovoracaceae bacterium
GGATAAACTACGGTCTCTGTAACTTCTGTAGCTTCTCCAGTTTCTTCGTCATAGATGTCTGTAGCAACAACTTTACCAACGATCTCTTCAAGAGTTGCTGGAAGTTTTTTAATACCTGCTTCAGTCATTTTTCTAACAGAAACTTTTGTGATTTTTTTACCTTTCTTAACGATAGGTTTCCCAGTCTTAGGATCTAGGATATCTTCTTCTGATCTTGATCCTTGAAGTAATGCAAGATCTAATTCTCTGTCATATTTCTTTTCAGATAAGTGAAGTGTTTCTTTCTCGTAGAAAATATCTAAAAGTTCTTGAACCGTATAGCCTAAAGCTTTTAGGATAACAGTTGCATGTAACTTTCTTTTTCTATCGATACGTGCGTAAAGTACGTTTTTATGATCGAACTCAAAATCTAACCATGAACCTCTATGAGGAATGATTCTTGCTGAGTACAATAGTTTCCCACTTGAGTGTTTTTTACCACTGTCGTGCTCAAAGATAATACCAGGAGATCTATGAAGCTGAGAAACGATAACTCTTTCAGTTCCGTTATAAACGAAAGATCCCGTTGCTGTCATAAGAGGAATATTCCCCAAATAAACTTCTTGTTCTTTAATAGATGAAATTGTCTTGTTGTCTTCATCTTCTTCATCAACATCAAAGAAAACTAATCTAACAGTAACCTTCAATGGAGATTCATAAGATAAACCTCTGGCCTTACATTCTTGTACAGAATACTTAGGCTCTTCTAAAGAGTAGCTTACGAACTCTAAAGAAATTGTTTGATTAAAATCATAGATTGGAAAAACAGACTTAAAAACGGCCTGTAAACCTTTGTCTTCTCTTCGTGCCGGAGGGATATCTCTTTGAAGAAAATCCTCGTATGAAGAGATTTGAAGTTTCATTAGCTTGGGTGGTTCGATTATTGCATCATTTCTACTGAAGCTTTTTCTGTACCACTCATTAGGGCTGAAAACCTTTGTCATTGGACTGACTCCTAAGATAAGTATTTTTTAAAACAAATAGTTGTTTTTATTAATTTACATACGCAAAAATGGAAGTACACAAGGGTGTACTTCCATCATAAATTTAAAAATATTTAGCTATACTGCACTTCTAAACTATTATTGTCAAAAATGCAGTGCGAAATAAAAATTACTTAAGCTCAGCCTTTGCACCAGCTGCTTCAAGTTTCTTTTTCATTTCTTCTGCTTCTTCTTTAGAAACAGCTTCTTTGATTGTTTTTGGAGCTGATTCTACGATCTCTTTTGCTTCTTTAAGCCCAAGACCAGTAATTGCTCTAACTTCTTTAATAACGTTGATCTTCTTCGCACCAGCTTCAGCTAATACAACGTCAAATTCAGTTTTCTCTTCAGCAGCACCACCAGCAGCAGCTCCACCAGCAACAGCTACAGGAGCAGCTGATACACCAAATTTTTCTTCCATTGCTTTAACTAGTTCAGCACAGTCTAAAACAGACATTTGTGAGATAGCATCGATAATTTGTTCGTTAGTTAATGACATAATATTCTCCTAAATTTTTAATTTCGTTTAATGTTACCTATGTAACGGTTTACAGTACTTATTCAGCAGCTGCTTCTACTTTTAAATCTGCTGCTTTCTCAACACCTTGAGTTTCACATTCATCTTTAATAGCGTTAAGTAATCTTGCTAATGAAGCAACTGGTGCCATCATAGTCGCAAGTACAGTTCCAAGCATTTCATCTCTTGAAGGTAATTTTGCAAGTGCTGTTACTTGAGCTGCCTCAAGTAAATCAGTTCCTAAAAATCCCTGTCCAAGTGTTACGTGCTCTAAATCTTCGCTGGCTTCAAAAATTGCTTTTGCTACACCTGGTGCATCTTCAAAAGCGAAAGCGACAGCATTTGTGCCTTTAAGGCCTTTCAGCAGTTCTTCTGCATGAGTACCTTCAGCTGCTTTTCCAAAAAGAGAGTTTCTAGTAACAACAATAGCGCCTTTTGCATCTCTAACTTGCTTTCTGATCTCAACGGCTTGGTTAGCCTCGATACCAATCATGTTCGTTAGAAAAAGAGCTTTTGAGCTTTCAATTTTCTCTTTGAGGTCTTTAATTACAGCGTCTTTTTCGGCTCTAGTAATCATGTATCCTCCTATTCTTAGTTTATGGGAGGGGGATTTCGGCAGGCTTTACACGTCCAACTGTGACGAACCGACTTTCATCAACCCCTATATTGTTATTATTAAATTAGCCAACTACAGTAGCAACATCATTTGCGTCTAGTTTAATTCCTGGACCCATTGATGTACTGATTGTAATTGATTTAAGGTATGTCCCTTTAGCACTAGCTGGTTTAGCTCTAAGAATCGCTCCTGCGATTGCTTTAAAGTTTTCCATTAGTTGCTCTTCAGAGAATGATTTCTTACCAAAAGGAACGTGGATAATACCAGTCTTCTCAGTTCTGTATTCAACCTTACCTGCTTTTTGCTCACCAACAGCTTTTTCAACATCAGTTGTAACAGTACCAAGTTTTGGGTTAGGCATAAGACCTCTTGGCCCTAGAATTCTTGCGATTCTACCAATTTTTCCCATCATATCTGGAGTAGCGATAACTCTATCAAAGTCCATCCAACCACCTTGGATTTTAGCAATGATATCTTCTCCACCAACAAGATCAGCACCAGCAGCTTCTGCTTTAGCGATGTTCTCACCAGAAGTGATAACCACTACGTTTACTTTTTTACCAGTACCAGCAGGCATTACAATCGCGCCTCTAATCATTTGGTCAGCATGTCTTGGATCAACACCAAGTCTAAATGCTACATCAAAAGTTTCATCAAATTTAGCAAATGCTACATCTTTAGCTGTAGTAAATGCTTCAGTTACATTATAAAGTTTTTTGCTATCAACTTTAGCCCAAGCTTCTTTTCTTTTTGCGTTATCTTTTTTCATAATTCCTCCGAATCGGTAATAGCGGCGTTAACCTTCCGATTATGCTTCAAACTCTTTATAGTCTAATTTTAAACCAGATGAACGAACTGAACCTTCAATTGTTCTCTTAGCAGCCTCAATATCAGCAGCAGTTAAGTCTGGCATTTTTGCATTTGCAACATCTGTAACCTGAGCTTCAGTAACTGTTCCTGCAACTTCATGACCTGGCTTATTTGCAAAACCTTTCATCTTAAGTGCTTTTTTAAGCATGTAAGAAGCCGGTGGAGTTTTAGTAATGAATGTGAATGATCTATCAGAATAAACTGTAATGATCGTTGGGAAAACTGTTCCTGCTTCTTTTTGCGTTCTCGCATTAAAAGCTTTACAGAATTCCATAATGTTTACACCTTTTTGACCTAGAGCTGGTCCAATTGGCGGTGCTGGGTTTGCCTTACCACCTTCAATTTGAAGTTTGATAAAACCTGTAACTTTCTTAGCCATAGTTTTTCTCCTCGGTACAAGCGACTTTTGAGGTCTCCCGTTCAGTTTTAACTCGTCTGAGTTTTAAATTTTATGCTTTCTCTACTTGTGTATCATCTAACTCTACTGGAGTTGGACGACCAAAAATAGACACGTTTACTTTTAATTTACCGTTAGCATTTACTGCCTCAACAGTTCCAACAAAAGATGCGAATGGGCCTTCAATAACTTTAACTGAATCACCAGCATTGTATGAAGTAGCACTTCTTGTTTTCTTAACATTTCCTTCAACCTGGCCAAGCATGTAAGATGCTTCTTCATTTGTAATTGGCTGAGGCTTGTCTTTAGTTCCACCAATAAAACCTGTGATTTTGTCAGTGTTTTTAACTAAGTGCCAAGTTTTCTCATTCATAATCATTTTGATTAGAACGTAACCAGGAAATAGTTTCTTTCTCATATTCCTTTTTTTACCGTTAACACTTATAACCACAGTTTCCTCTGGTACAACTATCTCGGCAAAACTCTCAACCATATTATGATTAAGGATTCTTTCTTTTAATGTTTTAGTTACTCTGTTTTCATATCCACTTAAAGCATGAGCTACAAACCAAGCAAACTCAGGTCCGTCACCTTTAGCAAGGCCGTTATCATTCTCATCTACTTCTTCAGTAGTAGTCTCTGCTGCTTCAGTCGTTTCTGTTTCTGTCGCCGCAGCCTCAGTTGCTTCAGTAGTTTCTTTAATTTCTTCAGTCATCTAATATCCTATGCTATTAAACTTAATAACCATGTTGCAGTAATATCGAATAGTCCTAAAATAAAACCAACAATAGTAACACCAATCATGATTACAATTGTCTGCTTAACAGTATCATTCTTATCTGGCCAAATAACCTTGATGGCCTCGTGATAAACATCATTTAAAAAAGTTGAAGTCTTTTCATTTTTCATAATATAAACGAAAACTGAAAAACCAATTAATACAGCTAATCCCTGCGCAACATAAGTAAAGTTCTTGATCATCGTTTCTAACTCAAACCACTCACTCATTTGTACAAAAAATGAATTAACAACGTAACCTAATAGGATACAAGTGATTGCAACGCTTGCTTGAATCCATTTCTTACTATTATCCTTAGTCGCTAAAGACATACTCCACCTTTATATTTAAAAAGAATTCCACACTATATGCGAAATATTACTATATTTGTCTACAAGAAAAGTGTTTTATCATAAAAAAACATGAATTGAATAGGAATTTATTGTTTAATAAGAATGCGGTGCGCACAGAGATATCCATGCGCATAATCAAAAAAAACTAATCCGTTAACATGCATCCAATTTTTTCTGAGATCTCTACAATCTCATAATATTCAAGAGAGGCCTTAACTTCACTTCTTACTTCGCCCATATGAATATCTAGCAATCGACCAGTAAACTCTCTGGTATTAACATTATATTCAATTTCATATAAATCATCTGGAATATCGTAATAACTAGCAGTTATAAAATCGGAATCCATAATATACTCATCAATTACAAACTCTTGGTCTAAAAAGTCCCCATCATGACTTAATGAAGCACAAATAACATAAGAGTCACCTGCAAAAGCTGAAAATGATAAAAGTGTTGCTAATAAAGCAATAAGTTTCATAAAACCTCCAAGATATAAGTGCTAATTAGCAATTATCCAGCAGTATGAAAACCAAATTGAAAAAAGTATATGGAATGAAGTGGCGGGTGCAGAGGGATTCGAACCCCC
>CAXGOD010000189.1:0-5132 GCA_964011245.1 uncultured Bacteriovoracaceae bacterium
GACTTACCGACACCAGTTTCACCACTAATAAAAATAGTGCTTCCTTTTATATTTACTTCAGACAAGTGCTTTACCTGATTAATAATCTCTTTGTCCTGTGTGATATAATTTTTTGTAAAAAAATCTTTAAGCACATTTAGTTTATTATTTTTAATGTACTTAATGATGTAAGGCTCAAGTGACGTACTATAATTTAGTTTGGTTAGAAAGTGATGACAGCCATACTTGTATGCGAGCTCAGTAACTTCATCGTTATCATATGAGCTTAAAATGATAGAATGAACATTTTTACTAACAGCTTTTTGTAATACCCTTAAACCTGAATCATCTTCTTCCATTTGCATATCTATTAAGGCAAGGTCAAAACTTTCCTTTGCAAGTAAGTCTATTGCTTCCAGCTCGTTAGAAGCTTCAATTAGAATTCCATAATCACTTAAGATTGAGGCAAGACCTAGTCTAAAGTAAGAATCGTCATCAACTACTAATATTTTTAAGTTTATCTTTTTCATGCTGTGAGTTATAACAGAGAATGATTCGGTTTCCAAAGGCTATGTTCGTATTCCGAATTTTTTACATATCTGCTATACTCTATGTATGGAAATAGAAATCTATAATACAGCTGCTGAAGCAGCATCACAGCTAGCAGATATTTTGCTTGAGAATATAAGTAAAAACAATAAGTTAAACCTTGGTTTCGCTACAGGTAGAACCATGGATGCTGTCTATTACGACTTGGTTTCTAAGGCCAAAAATCAAAATATGAGCTATATGCAGCTAAAGTGTTTTGCTTTAGATGAGTATATAGGGCTTCCAGAGAATGACCCCAATTCATATTCATACTATTTGAACTTTCACTTATATAACCCTCTGGGTATTCCTGAAAAGAATAGAAATATTCTTGATGTTCATAACGATGACTATGACTTTTCCTGTCGCGAGTATGAAAACAAAATAAAAGAGGTTGGTGGAATTGATATACAAATCCTAGGAGTTGGAACAAATGGGCATATAGCTCTGAATGAACCTGGTTCTTCTCACGATTCAAGATCAAGGATTGTCGCCTTAACGAGCTCAACTTTGAAATCAAATAAATCATTATTTAAAAATCAAAATATTCCTTTAACAGCTTTAACTATGGGAATAGGTACAATTTTAGAGGCCAAGGAGTGTATTTTAATTGCAACAGGAGAATCTAAAGCCCAGATTATTCAGAAAATTGTAAATGGAGATGTTAATTCGCATATACCGGCAACAGCACTTAAACTACATCCAAACTTTAGACTTATTCTTGATAAGGATGCTGCAAAATTAATCTAAAAGTTCTTTAGATTTCTCTTTAACTTGTTCAAGTAGTTTTTTTACTTTTTGAGACTCGCCTTTTTTACCAATGAGTAGAGCATCGTCTGTATCAACAATAATAAGATCACTTACATCAAATGTCGCAATGATCTTTTTGTTACTAATGATTAAATTGTTAGTTGAGTTAATAGAACAAAGTGAATCATTCTTAGTATTGCCATTTTCATCTCTGTCTAATTCATCATAAAGTGAATCGAATGAGCCCATATCAGACCAGTAGAAGGGAGATGGAACAACTGATACATTTGAACTTTTCTCCATTACAGCATAATCAATACTGTCTGAAGGAATATTTTGCATATCCTGAAGATTAAATTTAGAGACTTTGTTTTGAGTATTTCTATTGTTATAAGTTGATGTTGATTGAGCATAAATTTCTGGTGAGTGTTCTTTTAATTCTTTTAAAAAAGTTTTAGCTTTAAAACAAAACATCCCACTGTTCCAGAAATAGTTTCCGCTTGCAACATATTGAACGGCCGTCTGAGCATTGGGTTTTTCTTTAAAAGATATTACTTTTGTTCCTTCAGCTTCAATATAGCCAAAACCTGTCTCTGGGTATTTTGCTTTTATCCCAAAGGTGACAAGCTTGTCATTTTTGGCCATCTCAATTGCTTGATTTACACATGACTCATATACATTCATGTCTTTAATTAGATGATCACTTGGTAGGACTAATATTATTTCTTCAGGGTCACTTGCTAAAGCCGCTAAGGCAATTGCTGGAGCTGTATTTCTCCCTACGGGCTCAATTAAAAAATCCGTACAGTCTTTAAAGTCTTTGGGAACTTGATTTTGACAAATTGGTAATTGAACTTCATTTACAACAACCATATAGCTAGAAGATAGACTGCTATTTCTGTTTATTGTCTTTTCAAATAGTGATTCATTATCAAAAAATTTTGCAAATTGTTTTGGAGTTGATTTCCTAGAGATTGGCCAAAGTCTCGTTCCCGAGCCACCACAAAGTATAACCGTTTTCATAATCTACCTATAAAATTAAAGATTTAATGCATATGATGCTATCGTAAAATAGATAAGAAGACCAGTGATGTCTACTGTCGTAGTAATTGCAGGACTTGCTGCTACAGCAGGATCTCCACCAAGCTTTCTTACAAGTAAGGGGAGACCAGCTCCAACAATTGCTGATGTCATGACTTGCATACCAATGGCCAATGAAATAATGAATCCAATAAATTCAAAACTCATATTAGGTGGTAGAAGGGAAATTGAAGAAAGATAACTTATTTTTATAAAAACAAGCCCGCCTACACATATAGATAACATAAAAGAAATTTTAGTTTCTTTTACCAGTATTTGTAACCAGTCAGTATCTCTTGCTTGATCAAGGGCAATGGCACGGATAACAACTGTCGCTGCTTGCGAACCTGTATTACCTCCTGTTGCAGTCATCATAGGCATATAAAGCGCTAAGATAATCATTTGCTCTAAAACATTTTGATATTGATGAACGATAACGCCTGAAATTAAACCAACAGCCGCAAGAGATACAAGCCAAACAACTCGTCGTTTGAAATGTTCAACCGAACTTGTTCCAAGATAGGTTGACTCGTCCTCTGATGGAACGATCCCCATAAACTTTTCCATGTCTTCTGTATGTTCTGCGCGAATAACATCAATTGCTTCTTCATGGCTGACGATACCAACAAGTTGCTTTAAAGAGTTTACAACTGGAATTGCAACCAAATCATGCTTTTCAATTTTTTGAGCAACTAACTCTCTATCATCATTTACGTCTACGAAGATAAAATTTTCATTTAAATAGTCACGTACAATATCTTTTGGATCGGACATTATGAGGTCTTTGATTGTAATGATGCCTAACATTTCCATGTCATCGTTAACAACATAGAGATAATAGATCATTTTTTGAGAAGGAGCATCATGACGGACTTTTGCTAATGCCTGCTGGCAGGTCATATTGATTAGAATGGTTGCAAAGTCTGTACTCATAATCCCACCAGCAGTTTCTGGTGGGTAGGCACTTAAGACAATAACATCTTCTCTTGTTTTTTTATCTAGAAAAGGTAAAATTTCAATTTGCTCTTCTTTTGAAAACTCTTGAAATAAATCAGCTCTAGAGTCAGAATACATATGTGTAAAAATATCTGAAAATGTTCTCTTATCTACAATTTGTGAAATTTCATACTGCTTCTCAGTAGGAAAATAACTGAAAATAACTCCAGATTCCTCATCATCTAAAAGCTTCAAAAAATGAACGATGTCGGTATCAGGTTTTTCATTTAAAAAATCAACAACATGAGCAGGAGGGAAGTCCTGAAGAGCTTCCTTAAGCTTCTCTAAATTATTATCTTGAACTAGTTGTTCTAGGACTTCTTTAGTGTCCTTTAGTTCAATATCATCAACCATAGCATTTCCTATGTATAAACTATCGGAATTTCATCATTAATATTTAGAAAAAACCATTACTTACAAAAAAGTCCGACTAAACTACTTTTTTTGGGAGATTCTAAAAAAAACCTTTATAGATCTGTCTCAAAATACCGATATGTAACTGTGGATTAAGGTAAATCGGGATAATAAATTAATGAGTGAAAATCTTAACTTAATATTTTTCAGAATGTCAGAAGAGGCACCTCTGGTAAAAGAACTTTCAACTTACTATAAGGGGACGGGGAATTATAACGTTGAATTTATTGCCAATGGAGCTGAAGCTAATCAATATCTTGCTACAGAAGGGAGTGGGATTCTTATCTTAGAAGTGAAGACAAAATTCGATCTTCAAAACTGTGTAACAGTTTTAAAAGCTCAAAGGAAAACTATAAAGGCCGGCCTTATAAAGCCCGCTTGTATCTTACATGTTAAAAATAAAAAAGTGGAAAAGATTCTAAATAAATATGGTTGTGTTGAATTACTAGAAGAAGATATAAAAGCAAAAACATTTAGTTTTAAAATTGATTTCTGGTCACGTGGATTGAAAACACTACTTAAGAAAAAAGAAAAAGAACTAGAGCTAAAACAAGGTTCTAGTAAGACACAAAACAAAAAAGAAGCAAAGAAAGCTGATTTTAACCTAGTTGATGCTCTTAAGTTACAATCAGATATTTGGCTATTTAAATCGAAGTCAGATTATAAGAAGATTCTTAGACGTTGGTTGCTTAGGTCCCTTGGTCCAAGTCCACATATTGGAAGTTGGGTAGAGCTTGAACCTCAACCCGGGGATAAGTTACCTACGTGGAAGTATGTTTTAAAAAAAGATGATGGACAATATATTCTTGAAGATGGTTCTTGGTTCTTTTCTGGATCAAAGCCAGAGTTCGACTGGAAGATAAATCGTTGGAACTTTTCTTCAGATGCTCCTCACCTGTACTTTTATACAAATGATGGGCAAGTCTTTTCTAGGTTCAAATTTGAAAATGGATCAGTAACGATTGCAGAGAATTCAAACTTTGCGCTCACAAAAGAAGAGATGATTCTTAAGTCATGTGATAGCAAGTTTAATATTGAAGCTGATGAAGCGGAAGAGGAAGGTGCTGAAAGCTTTGAAGGCGAGTCTGAAAAAGATCGACTCGGTGGAGACCTTGACGGTGAGACTAATGGAACAGAAGACGATCTTGGGGGACATATGGGTGGAAAACTCAACGGTTCAACAGGTGAGCTTGCTGGCGATATTAACTCAAAAAGTGAATTTGATACAGAGGAGGATGTTGGTGGTAATTATGGTGGTAAAACCAGCACTGATAAAATTGATGATGGTCCACTAAGTGACAATTCTTCTACTGACCAGGTTGATA
>CAXGOD010000190.1:0-5128 GCA_964011245.1 uncultured Bacteriovoracaceae bacterium
AAGCAGCAAGTGTTGCTTCAGTTACTGATTCACCGGCTTGGGGAACTTTAATTTCAATGGCCATGACTTAATCCTTATTTTTTAAAACTTTTATTTAAAATATCTTCTTGTTCTTTAATATGACAGTGAGAAAATCCTGTTGCAGGTGTTGCACTTTCTGGACGAGCAACAACTTCGAACTTTTTAAATGTATTGAATTCTCTTGTCAGCAGGTGATGCCAATATCCCATATTAATTGGTTCTTCTTGTACCCAATACATCTGAGCATCTCCATAGGAATTAACAATTTTTTCAAATTGTTTTTTAGCAAATGGATATAATTGTTCTAAGCGAACTATGGCAACATCATTAACTTTATTATCTTCTTGGTACTTGAGAAGGTCGTAATAAACTTTACCTGTACAAAAGAGAACTCTTCTTGCATTTTTACTTTTAATATTTGCATCATCAATAATTTCTTGGAATGAACCTTTAGCAAAGTCCTCTGAACTAGAAACACATTGAGGGTGACGTAAAAGTGATTTTGGTGTGAAAACTATTAATGGCTTTCTAAACTCCCAAACTTGCTGGCGTCTTAATGCATGAAACATATTTGCTGGAGTTGTACAATTACAAACAATCATATTGTTTTGAGCAGTAAGTTGTAAGTATCTTTCTGGACGACATGAAGAGTGTTCAGGGCCCTGGCCTTCGTAACCATGAGGAAGAAGCATAGCTAAACCTGACATTCTTTCCCACTTAACTTCACCTGATGAAATGAATTGATCAATAACAACTTGAGCAGTATTTGAGAAATCTCCAAATTGTGCTTCCCAGATATTTAAACTTTTAGGGCTTGCTTGGGAGTAACCATATTCAAAAGCTAAAACAGCATATTCAGATAGGTGAGAATTATAAATCTTTAAGTCACCTTGGTCTGGACTGATATGTGCTAATGGACAGTGAGCTTCATTTGTTTTTTCATCAAATAATTTTGCGTGTCTATGGGAGAATGTTCCTCTGATTACATCTTGACCAGTAAATCGAACATTGTTTCCTTCTTTAAGAAGAGAACCGTAAGCTAAAAGTTCACCCATGGCCCAGTCAATTCTATTTTCATCAAAAGCTTTTGCTCTTTGTTCAATAATCTTTTGAGCTTTTTTAAGTGCATTAAAGCCTTCTGGAATTGTTGTTAGAACATTTTTAATTTCGATAAGTTGTTTTTTATTAACACCTGTGACTGGAGATTTCTCAAAGTCCTTGTCTGTTGACCACCTAAGATTAAGCCACTCTGTATGAGGCCCTTTTACTTTTTTGGGGGTTTTCTTGTCACGAACGGTGGTTAGCTTATCTGAAAGCATCTTTGTGAATTCTTTTTGCATCTGACTAGCAAGGTCTTTATGTTTAGCATCTCTTGCTGCTAGGAAATCTATATATAATTCTCTTGGGTTTTTAGATTTTTTAATTAAACCGTATAGGTGAGGTTGTGTAAACTTTGGCTCATCACCTTCATTATGCCCATGCTTTCTATAGCAAACCATATCTACAAAAATATCAGTTTGAAATTTCTGTCTAAATTCCATAGCAAATTCCATGGCATAAACAACACTCTCAGGATCATCACCATTAACATGAATAATTGGAGCCTCAAGTGTTCTAGCAATTGATGTACAATAATTACTTGATCTAGAGTCATGCCAGTCAGTCGTAAAACCAATTTGGTTATTTATAACAAAATGAATAGCCCCGCCTGTTTGGTAAGCAGGAAGATTTGCCATCTGTAATGACTCGTAAACAATACCCTGTCCTGCAACAGCAGCATCTCCGTGGATAATAATTGGAACAACACTTTTAAAATCTTTATTATATCTAATATCTGCTTGAGCCCTTGCATAGCCTAATGCTACGGGACCTACAGTTTCTAGGTGACTTGGATTATGCATAATCTTTAAATATGCATCTTTGCCATTAGCTGTTTTTTGGATTGAAGAGAATCCTTGGTGATACTTAACATCTCCACCACCAGTATGCTGCTCATCTCCACCAGGTTCAAATTCTTTAAAGATAAATTCGTAAGACTTACCAATAATATTTGCTAGTACGTTTAGACGTCCTCTATGGGCCATGCCAAAAATAAACTCTTTTACACCAAGGTCAGCTCCTGCTGTTATTAGGGCATCAAGAGCTGGAATAGTTGACTCTCCACCTTCAAGAGAGAATCTTTTTTGACCAATATATTTAGATTGTAGAAAGTCTTCAAAAACTTGCGCTTGATTAAGCTTATGTAAGATTCTTTGTTTTTTATTTTGTGGTAGATCAATTGTATGTGCTTCTGACTCAAATTTATCTCTTACCCAATGTCTTATTTCAGTATTGTTTGAGTGGTAATATTCAATTCCAATCTTATAACAATATATTCTTTTTAAGTGAGTTAAGATGTCAGCAAGTTTTGCTTTCCCAAGTCCGATATACTCACCACAATTAAACTCAGTTTGAAGATCAGCTTCTTCAAGATCATAGTTTGCAAGATCTAATCGTGCAGCTCTATCTTTTCTGGGACGAATAGGGTTTGTATCTGATAAGAAATGTCCGCGTGCTCTATATGACTGAATTAAACGATAGACATTAAACTCTTTTTTAAGACTATCATCACTAATACTTCCACCTTCATCAAATTTGTATTCAAATCCTTTGAAGAACATTTGCCAGCTATCGTCTAGATTGTCAGGTTCATTCTTAAAAGTTTCATACATTGAATCGATGAAAGTAGTGTCAGAACTCGTTAAATGAGAGTAGTCATTTTTAGTTGTCATGATTAAAAGACCTCGGGTTTATTATGATAAATATATTAATGAATTTTTGCTTCATTTTTGGTTAGCTTTCCTAGCTTTTTGCATAGAGCAAAAAGTAATGCAAATACTTGATCTAAAGTACTTAAATTATACGTTTGTTCTTAAATTTCGACAATGAATAAATATGTACCTACTGACATATTGAAAAACATTTTTGTTGTTGTGCGACATTTATATAAAACCAAATAATTTAATTTGATTAGTAAGGTTTCTTTAAATATTTTATACATGCATGAAAAATAATATATATAGTGCCAAATTCTTAGAATATTTTGAAAAATAACCGACTGTCATTGTCAGTATCTTGATCGTTGAAAGAAAGTTATTTTATTAACTTTTCATTTATTGCTACGACGTTATTATTTTTTTTTACTATAGCTAACTCTTTAATAGGTTTTTGGGAAGCAGTTTGGATCAACCTTGGTAGCGTTTTTTTATATATTGTTGGACTTATAACGTATAAAAAGTCAGATTCATATTAATGCCCATGCGATCTTTATGTTTAATTGTTCGTATATTTTATTTGGACAACATATCATTCTAGAGTTCGACTCTTACCATAATATGTTTTTCTTTCCTGCTTTTGCTATTTTTACTTTCACATTAATTGATAAAAAAAATCTGCTAAAGATATTCTTGTTGGGATTATGTGGTTCGGCGATTATTTCGCACTTTGTTGTAAAATACTTTGGAACAACAGTTAAAACTCTAACTTCAACTGAAAAAGATATTTATATTGTTCTTTGTATTATTGGAAGTGTTTATGCTACTTTTCAAATTGTCTCTGTCTTATATGCCCAGAGAAAGTCAGCCTACGAGAAACTAGATGAAGCAAATGAACAGTTAATAGAATCAAATAATCTAAATAGACAACTCTTAGTCGTACTTACTCATGACATTTCCAACCCATTATCTGCTATGAGCACAAGTGTACAACTTCTTAATAGAAATCCAGGTAAGGAAGAGCATTTTCAAAAACTTAATGATAGTTTTGCTCGTTCAGAAAAATATATTATTAATATAATAAATAATGCTAAGAAGATGTTAGCCCTAGAAGATGGGAAGATTCATATCAATATAGATCGTTTTAGCTTTACAAGGTTATCGATGATTTTATTACAGACTTCGAATTTAAACTAGATACAAAAAATATATCTTTTGTTAAAAAAGGTTTTGATAACCAGGCTTTTGTTTTGCGGATGATATAGCTCTTAAAACTATATCCTCTCTAATATAGTCTCTAATGCAATAAAGTTTTCTGAAAATGGATCAAAAATCTCAGTAAATTAAAAAACTGACAAAGAGTTTGTTAATGTTGAAATTATTGAAGAGGGAATGGGAATGCCTGAAGAGCTTTTGTCTCAAATCTTTGATCCACTCACTAAAACATCTAGACCAGGTACATATGGCGGAAAGGGACAGGCTACGCTATGCCTCTTGCTATGTCATATATAAATCATATGGGTGGTGAGATAGTTTGCTCTTCTGAAGTAGCAAGGGACACAACTGTTAGCTTTAAGCTCAAAAAAACCTAAAATTCTCTTTTCTATAGTCACTCTTTGTGCTGTAATGCGTTTATGAAAACCATATTATTAGTGCTTATTTTGATTCCTTCAGTGGCCCAAGCTCTTCAGGTTGGTGCTGAAAGAACTTCATTATACTTACCTTTGTTAGAGGGAAAAAACGTTGCTCTTGTTGTAAATCAAACATCTCGTGTTAATGGATCCCATACTATAGATTATCTTATCTCTAAAAAAGTTAAGGTAAATAAACTCTTTGCTTTAGAACATGGTATAAGAGGGGATTACGATGCTGGAGAAGATGTTGCAAATGGTATTGATGTAAGAACGGGACTTCCTGTAATTTCACTTTATGGGAATAATAAAAAACCAAAAAAAGAAGACCTTCAAAATGTAGATACTATCATCTTTGATATTCAAGATGTCGGAGTTAGGTTTTATACCTATATTAGCAGTCTCTCATATATTCTAGATGCCTGTGGTGACTTTCATAAAACGTGTATTATTTTTGATAGACCTAATCCTCTTGCTAATCAAATAGCAGGTCCTGTACTAGACCTTTCTCAACAATCTTTTTTAGGAATGTATCCGATCCCTGTTGTTTATGGGCTTACAATAGGAGAGCTTGCGAAAATGATAGTAAGAGAGTCTTGGGTTAAAAGTAATCCAACTCTAAAAGTTATTGAACTAGAGGGCTGGAATAGATCAGACCTTTATAAATTACCGATAAAACCTTCACCAAACTTACCAACAATGAATAGTATTAAGTGGTATTCA
>CAXGOD010000191.1:0-5103 GCA_964011245.1 uncultured Bacteriovoracaceae bacterium
AGGTGGTCTACTTGATCAAGCAGTAGATATTTCATCTTTATTTTTAAAAGAAGGAATTGTTGTTTCAACGGAAGCGAGAGATCCAAACAATAAAGAAATTAGATATGTTAAGAAGACAGGTTATAAAGATTTAAAAACTCCTGTTGTCGTACTAGTAAATGGAGCAAGTGCATCTGCTTCAGAGATTGTGGCGGGAGCATTACAGGATCATAAAAGAGCCATGATTATGGGAACTCAAACTTTTGGTAAGGGATCTGTTCAGACAGTTGCTAAGATAGATAAGCATAATGGCGTTAAACTCACTGTCGCTCAGTATATGACTCCTAAGAATAGGAAGATTCAGGCCATTGGTATCAAGCCAGATATTGCCTTAGATGAAGTACAAGCAAAATGGATTAAGGATAACTCTTCAGACTCAAACTTTATTAGAGAAAAAGATTTAAGAAACCACTTAACGGCGACTATCGAGACTAAACAAGAAAAGAAGGCGAGACTTGCAGAAGAAAGATTAGCTCGAAAGAAAAGAGTTGCTAGCTTGAAGGCAAAGAAAAAATCTAAAAAGAAAAAAGATGATATTTTCAAAAAATATAATCCTACAGAAGACTATCAAATTGTGCAGGCAGTTAACTACCTAAGAACATTCAAGATCTATCAAACTTTTCAATCAGTAAAAAAATAGAATACTTTGCTAGGCCTACCAATTGAGGTAGGCTTTTAGCATGACAATTCAAGCTCAATCAGTCACTGAAATCATTAATAAGATAAAGAATACTCTCGAAAGTAGTTTCAGAGCTATCTTTGTTTTGGGAGAGATTTCTAACTTGAGTTCTTCAGCTGCAGGTCATTGGTACTTTAATTTATCAGATGGAAATAGTTCAATTTCATGTGCTTTATTCAAAGGTGATGCCATGAGAAATCCAATTATAAAAAAATTAAAGGATGGAGATCAAATATATATAACAGGTCCAATCTCAGTTTATGGAAGAAGAGGGACTTTTCAACTTTTGGCTAAAAAAATTATGCCTGCTGGTAGGGGAAACTTATTAGCACAGTATGAAATGTTAAAAGAGAAACTTAAAATCGAAGGTCTCTTTGATATAGATAATAAAAATCCAATTCCAAAATACCCTTCTAAAATTGCAGTTATTACAGCACTATCGGCAGCGGCCTTACAAGATTTTTTAAATGTAATTAAAAGACGAACTCTTTGGAGTGAAGTTGTTATCGTTCCGGCAGTTGTCCAAGGAGATGCTTCATCTGCGTCTTTACGTAAGGCCTATGCAAATGCCCAAAAAATTGAAGGAGTTGATGTTATTGTCCTAACTCGTGGTGGCGGTGCCATGGAAGATCTATGGTCATTTAACGATGAAGGTTTAGTAAGGGATATATACGCGAGTTCAATTCCTACTGTAAACGCAGTGGGACATCAGGTCGACTATACTCTGTGTGATTATGTTGCAGATCTTCGTTGTGAAACGCCAACGGCTGCTGCAGAAGTATTATCTCAAGCTCAAACGCAGCTTAAGCAGAGGTTGAGTTATACTGCGCACAAGCTAAAGCATTTGTTATTTGAGCAACATACTCAAATTGAAAGAAAAATTAAAAAACTTAATCCGATTAACCAACTGCATATCATTAATCAAAAGATATATGACTATAAAGAAAGGGTGATAAGAAATAAAATTCAGCATAGAGCTCACGAGCTATTACCTGTAATAGATTATCAAATGCAGCTAGATGAATTTGCAGCAACAATGGGAAGAGCTGTGAATGGCCAATTTCAAAAAGAAGCGCATCGTGTCGATATATGCTCTAATATGCTTCAAAGTTTAAACCCTCATAACGTCTTAAAAAGAGGGTATTCCATTGTTAAAGACAGTAAGAATAATGTCATTACAAATGTAGAAAAATTTAATAAAATCAAAGCTCCCGACGCATTGACACTGCAATTTGTAGATGGAACTACAGAGGTTAAAAAGGAAAGTTAAATGAAGGTTATATTAAGTTTATTTTTGGTCGTGCTTGTAAGTTCATGCTCAAGTATTAAGCTGATTAATAAAGATACTAAAGTTAAAAAAGAAGAAAGTGCATTTTCAGGACCTGTAGTAAATCGCCCAATTGATGTACAAGTTCAACCTGGAAAAATTACATTTGTTGAGTTTGATATAAACCTGCCTGACGGTAAGTGGAAACTTGCCTGTGTTAAAAGAAATGTTCCCTTTGTTGTTACCAGCAGAAAAGCCCAGCTCTTTTTAGCGGAATCATATTTTTCTCGAATGAAACCTTCTCAGTGCCTCTTTATTAATGATAATGATTTAAACAACGTTGTAAAAACAGTTGTTCTAGAAGTAAGTGTGAAAAAATTTAAATACAAAAGTGAAAGGCTTTATGTTGATAAGAAAAGAATTGATATCAAAGGCCTTGATTTAGATAGAGTTATAAAAGAAAAAGAAATTAAGAAAAAATTATATATTGACTCAGCTTCCTACTATTTATTTGATGGCCCATTTCAGATTCCACTAAAGAGTTATGTAACAAGTCACTATGGAAACAGAAGAGTTTTTAACAATAAAAAGAAGTCTCAACATCTAGGAAACGATTTTAGAGCTAAAGTTGGAGTTCCAATCCCAGCGGCGAATAAAGGGCGTGTCATTTATGTTGGAGACCTTTTCTTTATTGGAAAAGTGGTTATTATCGATCACGGTTTAGATATCTTTACTAACTATGGGCACCTATCAAAACTAAAAGTGAGAAAAGGTGATGTTGTAGAAAAAGGTGATATTATCGGACTTTCAGGAAGAACAGGGAGAGTTAGTGGACCACACCTACACTGGGGCGTAAAAGTTCAGGGGCACTGGGTTGATGGCTTTTCTCTCGTAGAACAATCAGAACTTAAATATCAATAATGAAGACAGCAAACTGGCTATCTCTTGTTCATGCTTATGTTGATCCGACTTTAAAGGGGATTGATAGAGATATATATCAGTTTGCTTTGGATCAATTTAACAAAGAACAGTTTTCAGTAATAGATGATGTGTCCACTACTAGAAGTTTGACGACAATAAAAGTTGTCCCAAATTATTCATCAAAACGTTCATTAACTTTAGAAACCGATATTACAATTGTTCTTGCAGAGAAAAACATGAATCTTTTTGCGGGAAGTGAACCTATAAATGATGATCAGTTCTCTTTTTTAGATGAAAGAGATTTTATTGATCTAATGCATATCATTCGAGATGTTATTGCAGACAAAATTACTGAAGAGAAGCTCAAAATACAACATCAAAGTGTTAAGGAATTTAAAAGATGTTCTTCACCAAAAATATTTAAAGAAAATTCAATCAATAAAGCTCAGACGAAACTCTTAGAAGTTTTTGAAAAAGATATTTATCAAGCTCTTGAGACCCATGAGTTCAATACTGTCTTAGATAATATAAAATCTAAAATTCAAAAAAGTCTGATTGTTACGGATTCATTTGAGATCTATAAGGGAGAGTACAAGTTATTTTTCCCTTTAGGGCAGAGGGAAAAACAAGAGTACTTGTCTTTTGTTGACTCTCAGGAAGCCACTCTTTTAGATTTATATATTTATCAAACTCTTGTCGATGCATCTAGCAGGTTACAAATTAAAAGAGATGGAATTGATGTCCTCGATGAATTGGAAGAAGTCTTTTCCAAGATAAATATCCCTATTGCCGTTTTTGATAAAAAACAGCACTTAGTCTTACATAACGCTGAGTTTATTAATTTAAACATTTCTGTAAAGAAAGTAATTAATCTTAAAGTAAATGATCAAGTGACACTGGGGAAAGAGGTTTATAAAGTTCAAAAGGTCTTCTTAAATGATGGGGATTATACTCATATTAATTTTATTCCAGTTAGAGAGTTTCTTGGACAAAGTGGAAAGCCTTCCTCTGAAGAGTTAGGGATCGTAAGTTCTTCAATTGCCCATGAGCTTAATAACCCACTAGGTGGGATTCTTGCTGCCTTAAATGTTATTGAACTTGATGAGCACACAGATGAAACTTTAGAAAAAATCGAACAAATGCGAGAAGGAGTTCTGAGGTGTAAAAAACTTGTTGAGACTTTTCTAGGCTTTTCTAGAATAAGTCCTACAGCACATAATGAAGGATTGAATCTGCAAGAATGCTATAACCAAGCAATGGACTTGGTTAGATTTAGGTTAATTGAAAATAACATTGTTTTTAATAGTGAATATATTGTTGAGAAAAATTTTAATAAAGATGTTAATCCTTATGTTATATCTATGATCTTCTATCTGTTTTTTGGTGAAATATTAACAAACTATTCTCACCAAAAACTTGTGACTCAGAAAACATCACCTCGAATTAATATTAATTTTCATGAAAGTGATAATGCTTTTTCATTAGAACTTCTTGATGATTTAAAGGTTTCAGAGGGCTTTGCCCAATCAAAACTTATATTACACTTATTAGAGACGCAGGGCTTGCATATGGCCCATGAAAACAATCAATGTCGCTTCTACTAACTCTAAAGTGATTGAGTTGGAAAGTGATAACTGTCTTTGTTTTCTCTAGAGAAACTTTCAAATATAGAAAAAACATTTTCTTTGTTTTCTTTTAGTGCTTTTCGAGAAAAGAATAAAAACTTATTAGATCCTCTGTGTGTAGATAAGTAACTTTCTACTAAAGGAACAATATCAGTATGTAGTAAGTTTTTCCTTCTGCCTTTTTGATTATTTTCAAATCGACTTGTCTGGCTCGTTAAATGTTGTAACATTTTTTTCTTTTGAGCAGGAAATTTAAAAATAGACTTCGTATTAGTATTTAAATTTAAAAAAGAATAAACAATAACTTGCTCTCGAACTAAGTGGTGAGAGACTACAAAGTCCAGGGCGTTAACTGATAACTCTTTTGGAATATTATCTTTTTTATATCTTGCATTTAAGTAGTTTAAAATCTTTTCACGAACTTCGACAGGGTATTTTAAATAGTGATTATTAAATTGAAAGATTCCTTCTATAAAAGGTTTAATCAGTCTAATAGTTATGATTTCCCAGTCAATGGTGTCCATTAGGTCTTCAATAAATTCCATTTCTTCTGATGGGGTCTCAACAGGTAA
>CAXGOD010000192.1:0-5083 GCA_964011245.1 uncultured Bacteriovoracaceae bacterium
ATACCTCCAAACAATTAATGGAGAATGTATGAACTACAATCAAAGACCACCTGATGTTAATTACGAGTTACAAAAACTCAAAGAAAAACTATCTAAAATGAAAGGGGCCGTAGGAAGTTTTGTTGTCCTATTTCTTATTGTTATTGCTGGTTTTAGCTCTTACTACACAGTAGAGCCTGATGAGGAAGCGATTGTTATTCGTTTTGGTAAATATATTAATACTACTCAACCAGGACTTCACTTTAAAATTCCACTGGGTGTAGATAAAGTTATCAAAGTTAAAACAAAGATCGTTCACCAAGCTGAATTTGGTTTTAGAACATCAAATATTAATACTAGAAGAACAACTTATGATTCAAAAAGTCATCAATCTGAATCCCTTATGCTTACTGGTGACTTAAATGTTGCTCAAGTTGAATGGGTTGTTCAATTCCAAATTTCAGATCCATTTAAATTCTTATTTAAAACAAGTGAGCCTATTACAAATATAAGAGATGTTTCAGAATCTATTATGAGAAGAGTTGTTGGAGATAAGCTTGTAAATGAAGTTCTTACTACAGGTAGGGTTATGATTGCAGGAGACGCGAAAGTATTAATGCAACAAATCCTTGATAAGTACGACTTAGGTATTTTAATTAAGTCTATTAAGCTTCAAGATGTTAACCCTCCGAAGGTAGTTCAACCTTCTTTTAATGATGTTAACTCTGCAAAGCAAGAACAAGAGAAAATGATCAACCAAGCCGAGCAAGCTTATAACAAAGTCATTCCAGAGGCACGTGGTAAAGCCCAAAAACTAGTTAGTGAAGCTGAGGGTTATTCAACTTCTATTGTTAACCGTGCCCACGGTGATGCAGAAAGATTCTCTGCTATATACAAAGAATATAGAAGAGCTCCTGCCATTACGAGAAAAAGAATTTTCATTGATACAATGGAAAGCATTTTCGAAAATCTAAATGAAGTGACTATCGTTGATCCAAAAGTAAAAGGACTACTTCCTATCTTTAATAAATCAACTATGGGAGAGGGGAAATAATATGCAACAATCTAAATCTACAATCATATTCGTAATCACATTTTTTGCTTTCATTACAATTAATAGTTCTTTCTATATTATTGATGAAGGTAAGCAAGCAATTGTAACTCAATTCGGAAAACCTATCGGAGAACCTACAACAAATGCAGGTATGCATTTTAAAAAGCCATTCGTTCAAGAAGTAAGATATATCGATAAAAGAATCCTTACTTGGGATGGATACCCTAATCAAATCCCTACAAAAGATAAAAAATATATCAAGGTTGATACGACTGCCCGTTGGCAGATTACTGATGCTTTAAAATTCATTCAAACAGTACAGAATGAGAGAGGGGCAAAGGCAAGACTTGATACAATCCTTGATGGACATACAAGAGATATAATCTCAAACCATAACCTTGTTGAAGCCGTTAGAAATTCAAATGCTATTTTAGATAATATTGCCACTAAGAAAGCTGAAGCTATTGCACGAGAAAAAAGAGGCGAAGCAGTTATTGAAGAAGAAATTAGTGGTGAAGTTGATAAGATTGCTGTCGGACGTGAGCAACTAAGTCAGATGATCGTTGAGAAAGCTCAAGAAGAGTGTAATGCACTTGGAATTCAATTGATCGATGTTCAACTTAGACGTATCTCTTACGAAAAATCAGTTGAGAAAAAAGTGTATGAGAGAATGATCTCAGAAAGACAGAGAGTTGCTCAAAAAATTAGGTCTATCGGTAAAGGTGAAAAGGCCAAGATTGAAGGTCGTCTAACAAAAGACTTAAATAAGATTGAGTCTGAGGCCTATAGAAAAGCCGAGTTAGTTCGTGGTAAGGCTCAAGCAAAAGCAACTGCAATTTATGCTAAGTCTCTAAAACAAGACCCGAGTTTCTACGAGTTCATTAGAACGATGGAAGCTTACAAGAAAGCTATTAAGCCTGATACAAAATTTATTCTTGGTAGCCAAAATCAATTCTTAAAGTATTTTAAGTAAATAATAAAGCCCTCGAAAGAGGGCTTTATATATTTTTAACTTATAATAATTTCTATTCTGTTTCTAAAATTTCACCATGAAGAACTTCAATTAGAGCATTTAAGGCATCTGTACTTGTAAAAATCCCTGCTACTTTTCCATGCTCATCATTAACAATAAGTGAACCAATCTTTCTATCACTCATTATAAAAGCTGCTTCAACTAAGCTAGAGCCCTCAACAACGCTACAAGGTTGATCACTCATTAGATCAGCAGCCTTAATGTCTTCATTAAAAGCAAAGGCCTTAACAGTTGCCACATCCCTAGCTGTTATGACACCGATGGCCACATCATTATCATCAACAACAGGTAAGTGCCTTATTCCATTCTTATCCATTTCTACTATAACTTTTGCTATAGTATCCTCACTTTTTACAACTACTGGCGAAGGTGTTGTAAAAGCATCTACTTTTAAATTTTTTATATCGATATCATTTTGCATCGCAAACCCCTTAATATTAAATAAGTATACTATCCAATAAGTCTAATATAGCTTAGTATCATCAAATCTATTGTGACTTTAGTCATGTTTTTTAATATTAATTAATGTATATATAAATAACCGTTTTTAAAAGGAGTTATTAAAATGAATCTTCAAATAAACTTTCACCAAATTGATTCAACACCAGCAATCAAGGAAAAAATTGAAAAAAAGTGTGAGAAACTTAAAAAATTTTTTGATGGAAACTTTGATATAAAGTGGACTTGTTCAACAGGAAAAGAAGGACATCACTCACACGTTATAGTTGCTGCAAAAGGTTTTACTGTAAATGCAGACTCTACAAAAGATGATTTATATAAAACTTTTGATGATGCTGTTTCTAAACTAGAGAAGCAACTTTCTAAGAAGAAAACTCAAATGAAAGATAAAATACACCATAAACATGATCAAACTGTAAGCTTTGAGCAAGAGCAAGATTTAGAAGAGGACGAGTAATGAAAAAAGTTGTTATATGTATGCCACTAGATGAAAAGCTTCAAAAAAACATTTTTGAAGGGATTAAAAATCTAGCATGGTTAAATGAAAGTGAAGTTGATTTTGTTCATATTTTTAAACAAGAGAGCTTTCCCTACATGATGCCTCCTACAGTTTACCCAGACCAGGAACAAAAAGCTGAGATCCAAAAAACAATTAAAGAGATTTTCCAAGGTTTAACTTCTGAGTTAAATTTTAAAAATAAAAATTTCCATGTAGCTTTTGACGAAAGTCCAAAGGATGGGATGACTGCTTATCTTAAAGAAAACAATGCAGATCTTGTAATCACTTACACTAGAGAAAAGCATGGTATTTCTGGATACTTTGCAAGTTCATTTACTGAATTTTTAGTAAAACATGCTCCTTGTAATGTCCTCACACTAAGATAAGTAATCAGGGGGGGGGAATTAATTGAGTACAAGACGCCAAAATGTTCTTGAACGTTGCCCCCGCTGCCTAATTAGGCCTAACCTATGCTTTTGCAGCCAAATTCCCAGTATCAACACCAAAACAAAAATCTCTTTAGTCGTTCATATTAAAGAAAGAGTTTTATCATCTAATACCGCTCATTTGGCGCATCAATGTTTAAATAACTCAGAATTTTTTTATCGTGGTCTTATAAATGTACCATTTGATACAACATTCAAACTAGATCCTGATTACACGCCCCTCTACTTATACCCAAGTGAGCAAGCCCAGGAGCTTACTCCTGAGTTCTTAGACTCAGTGGATGGACCAATACAACTAGTTGTCCCTGATGGAAGTTGGAGACAAGCAAAGAAGTTTCACAAAAGAGTTCCACTTTTTAAAAATATTCAACATGTTAAACTTCCTGACATACCTGAGAGTATTTATGAGCTCAGAAAACAAAAGTCAGATAAAGGCGTTTGTACAATGGAGGCCATCGCTATTTCACTGGGAATTATAGAATCAGATGGTGTTAAAGATGAATTACTTAAAACTTTAAAGATTAAAAATGAGAGAGTTAAAGAATCTCGAACCCTCCCCTTTGAAAACTTATAATTACTTATCTTTTTTTATTCTATCGATTGCAGCATTTAATATCTCTGGCAACTCTTGATGCAGATCATTCTTTCTAAAAGTTAACGGTCTTTTCCAGCCTTTCTCAGCTACATCCGTTAAGTACTTTTTTAATCCATAAATTGCACCTGCAGACTTATGTGTAAAAACGATGCTAAAAAGAGCTGCAACAACAAAACAGTAGATCATTGTACTAAAGATCGTCGTTAAGATAAAATTCTCTTGATACAATACTAATTCTTTATAGTGTGGGCTTGCTAAAATATTTTTAGCAGATGCAACTTCATCAAGTTGAAAAAATGAACTTTGAACCTGATAGTAAATAATGACAAAACCACCTGCCAAAATCAACAAATGACCTATTAGAATCGCTAATTGATAACGGGGATAAATTAAAAAATTTCTCCATTTTCGTTTAAAAGAAGATTTTTGGCCAGCTTGGTCTTCAGTTGTATTTTCCATCTATAAACTCCATTTTATATAATTATGAATTAATTTTTTCAGATTTGCATCATATATTAAGAGTTATTTGTTTAAAAAACTCTATGTTTTTGATATTTCTTACCTATGAATCAACTTTCGTTATTTACATTAGTACTGTTCACTAAATTATTTCTTACTTTAGTGCCCATCGCTATCAAATACACCCAGGCCAATATTTGGACCATAGGTATCTTTCGACTATCAATTGCATGCACTTTCTTTCTACTTATTGCCAAAAAATCTTTTCTACAAGATTTAAAAAAGATTTGGATTCTCGGACCTTTGTTTTTCATTCATTGGATTACTTATTTTATGGCGATAAAAGTAAGTACTCCATCTACAGCTGTTATTGGTTTATCAAGTTATGGAATAATTCTATTGATCTATTCTCGACTTTTCTTTAAAACAAAAATTACAAAGGCAATGTTCCTAAGTATTGCTCTTGCACTAGGTGGTACATTTTTAATTGTAGATAAATTTACTTTTACAGACTCAACCCTGCAAGGACTTTTATGGGGAGTTGCTTCTGCCCTGGCCT
>CAXGOD010000193.1:0-5076 GCA_964011245.1 uncultured Bacteriovoracaceae bacterium
ATTAATCACATAGCACTGTTGAAGTTTACTGATCAAATAAAAGATAAAGATGGAAAAACATTTATTAACGAAATAATAACTTCTCTTCCAATTAAGAGCTTATTTCTTGGTCATGATTTCTCATTAGGCTCAAATAAAGAGTTTGGTCAAAAAGAACTAGAAGAAGCATTCTCTTGTAAGGTCGATATTTACTTTGAAAAACCTTATCTTAAAAATAATACACCAGTATCCTCTTCTGTTATAAGACAGTTGCTATCTAAAGGTGAAATATCACATATAAATAACCTATTAGAAAGAACCTATAAGATAAGAGGAAAAATCATTAAGGGAAATCAAATTGGAACTAGTTTGGGGTTTCCAACAGCAAATATTGAGTATGATAACTCACTCCATCTACCAAAGGAGGGAGTTTATTTCTCTCGGGCAAGTATAAAGGGAAAGACTTATAGAGCAGCAGTAAATATTGGAACAAGACCTTCGGTAACACAAGATACAGCTTTAACTGTAGAAGCACATATTTTAGGTTTTTCTGAACAAGTATATAATGAAGAACTTGAATTAGATTTTATTGAGTATATTAGAGATGAAAAAAAGTTTTTAGACAAAAATGAACTGGTAAGCCAAATTAAAGTTGATATTAATTTGATTAAAAAAAAAGAATTTGAAGTTAGCTTTGCCCTCATTGGAAAAAATATTCAGCACAGTATGTCGCCTGTGGTTTATTCAACCTTATTAGATGGATTTCCAATTAATTATTCTTTATTAAGTTATGATTCAGAAGAAAGCATCATTAGTCTAAAAGAGGCTGTAGATAAATATAAGAGAGTTAGTGTAACATCCCCCTATAAAAAGTATTGTTATGCTAATAGTGTTGTGAGGCATGAATATATAAATAACCTTAAAGCGGTTAATGCCTTAAGAGGAACAGGAGCAAAGGTAGAGTCTGAAAATACTGATTACTTAGCCTGTAAGGATTTAATTGATAAGTATAAGGTTAAAAATTTTGCTGAGATATATTTAATTGGTGACGGCGCCATGGCCACTATTATTAAAAATTTACTATTAGACAAAAATATTTCATTTACTCAATACTCACGAAAGCTAAAGAATATAGATAATATAATTGATCATATGAATCAAGTTTCTGATAAAAGCTCTTTAATGGTAATAAATTCCTGCTCACGAAACTTCACTTTTCGAAAGTCTGACCTTTCTAGTTATACATTTTGGGATCTTAATTATTCAATGCCAAAGCATCTTAAGCTTTTCCATACAGCTAAAGTCAATTATATTGATGGTTTTGAACTTCTAACGCTGCAAGCAAAATATGCACTAAGTTTCTGGAATTGCAAAACTTCTTAAATTTTCTTATAGAAATTCCGATTAGTTAGCTAACCGGAGAAAATTAATGGTCCGCAAGGAATTTATTGATGTCGTTACCAGTACAGGTATGGCGACATTAAAAGAACTTAGAAAACTGACCCTGAATAAGGATGAAGATCACGTAGCTGAACTAGAGCTACTGGATATTCCTCATTTTGATGAGAACAAGTTTGCTAAAGTTGTTTCTGAAAAATTCGGTATCACTTATATTGACCTTAAAAATGCAAAAGTTTCAAAAGATACTATCAAAGCTCTTTCAAAGAAACTTGTTATTAAGCACAGAGCAATTCCAATTCAAATAACAGCTGCAAAAGCAACCCTTGCGACATTTGATCCAACCGTAATAGGCTCTCAATCTGCAATTGGTGCAGAAATGAAAAAACCTGTTGAGTTTATTCTTACTAATATTTCTTCATGGGAGAAACTATTCTTAAATGTTGAAGACTCTGTAGATGACCTAGTTGGCACAGTTGTAGAAGTTAAAGGTGCTGGTGATAATGATGAGGATATCAGCGCTGAGGATATCGGGCAAGATGTAGTTACTTACGTAAATCGTATTTTAGCTGAAGCCTTTGTTAAAGGAGTTTCAGATATTCATATTGAGCCATACGAAAAATCTTTTAGAATTCGTTTTAGATTAGATGGTTCTTTGGTTGAGGTCGCAAGGCCTCCTAAGTCTATGATGCTTCCAATAATTTCAAGACTTAAGATTATGGCCCAACTTGATATTTCAGAGAAAAGAAAACCTCAAGATGGAAGGATTAAACTTCAAATTGGTGGTAAGCCAATTGACTATAGAGTTTCATCATTGCCAACACTCTTTGGTGAGAAGATGGTAATGCGACTTCTAGATTCTTCAAACCTGCAACTTGATATGACAAAGCTTGGCTTTGAGCAGAAGCAATTAGAGGTTTTTCAAACAGGTATACATAATCCATATGGAATGGTTCTAGTAACAGGACCAACTGGTTCAGGGAAACCAACAACTCTTTATTCAGCATTAGCAGAGCTAAATGTTGAGGGAACGAATATCTCAACAGCGGAAGATCCATGTGAGTTTAACTTAGAGGGAATTAACCAAGTAAACGTAAAAAAATCAGTAGGGCTGACATTTGCGTCCGCGCTTAAAGCTTTCCTTCGTCAGGATCCAGATATTATTATGGTTGGAGAGATTAGGGATTATGAAGTTGGGGAGATTGCTGTTGAAGCAGCTCTGACAGGTCATATGGTTTTATCAACTCTTCATACCAATGATGCTCCAGCAACTGTTACACGTCTGTTAAATATGGGAATTGAACCTTTCTTAGTTATAGCCGCTTTGAACGTTATTGTTGCGCAAAGATTATGTAGAAAAATTTGTACAAATTGCAGAGAAGTATACAAGGCACCAATTGAAGAGCTTGTTGCGTGTGGTTTTGCACCAGCATCAGCTTCAAAATTAAAAGTATATAAAGGAAGAGGCTGCGATCTTTGTAGTGGAACAGGTTACAAGGGCAGAGTTGCAATCTATGAGGTAATGGCCGTGACGCCAAAAATTAGAGAGTTAATTTTAAAGAATCCATCTACAGATGATCTTAAAGCACAAGCTATAAAAGATGGAATGAAAACATTGAGAATGTGTGCCCTAACTAAGGTTGCACAGGGATTAACAACATTAGCAGAAGCGCTGAATAACTCAGCTTCAGATAGTATGTAGTACAGGAGACTATGATGAGTGGTAGTGGTGATAAAACGAGAACCCAGGTTGGCGAAGCAGGAGTTGGAAATTTACAAATTCAACAATTGTTTAAGGTTATGGTTGATCAAGGGGCATCAGATTTACATATTACAGTAGGAAGTGCACCTGGAATGAGAATATCTGGAGAAGTTGTTAGGGTTAAAGTAGGAGCTTTAACAGCTGATGATACTAAACGTCTTGTTTACCAAATACTTACTGAGGCACAACGATCAGAGCTTGAGAAAAACTTAGAACTTGATTTCTCTTTTGGTGTAAAAGGGTTAGCTAGGTTTAGGGCAAACTGTTTTTATTCTAAGGGTGCAGTTGCAGCAGTCTTTAGACAGATCCCAAGTCAAGTTCCAGATTTCGACTCACTAGGTTTACCTGCAGTTTTATTAGAAATGACTGATGTATCAAACGGATTAATGCTTGTTACGGGTCCAACTGGTTCTGGTAAATCAACAACTCTTGCTTCAATTATTGATAGATTAAATCAAACTGAAACAGGTCATATTATTACATTGGAGGACCCGGTCGAGTTTGTTCACCAACACAAAAATTGTTTGGTTAATCAAAGGGAGATTGGAGTTGATACTCTTACATTTGAAAATGGAATTAGGTCTTTATTAAGACAGGATCCGGATATTGTTCTTGTTGGGGAGTTAAGGGATTTAATCACAATTGAAGCATCTTTAGAAATTGCAGAGACAGGTCACTTAGTTTTCGGAACTCTACATACGAACTCTACAATACAAACAATATCAAGAATAATTAACGTATTCCCTGCAGATCAACAGGAACAAATTAGAACATTATTATCATTCGTTCTTCAAGGTGTTGTTGCTCAACAGTTACTTCCTAAAAAAGGTGGGGGGCGTGTTCTTGCTCAAGAGATACTTAGAATGAATCCGGCCATTAGAAACTTAATTAGAGAAGATAAACTACATCAAGTTTACTCTCAAATGCAGATTGGTCAGGAAAGTTCTAAAATGATTACAATGAACCAAAGTATAAAGAAAAGTATGGATAAAGGTTTAATTGATGCTGACACAGCAATGTCATATTCAAATAACCCAGAGGAGATGGCAAAAATGTTAGGTATTCAAAAGAAGTAGGGAACTAAATGGCCGTTGGAAAGTACAAATACGAAGGAGTCTCAGCTGAAGGACGTAAAGTTCAAGGTGAAGTTGAGGCTAAAGATGAAAGGCATGCGAAGAGACTTCTTCGTAGGCAAGGTGTTCGTACGAAAAAACTTATAGCTCCAAATCCTCTAGATATAGATCTGGGGATGTTCTTAGTTGAAAAAGGATTAGTTAAACCTTTTGGTAAAAATGAACTAAATAGATTTACCAGACAACTTGCAATCCTTATTAATGCCGGTGTTCCTATAATGGATTGCTTAGATATCCTAGCTAAGCAAGAAAAGAACCCTTCACTAAAAGTAACTCTTAAAACAGTTATGGAAGATGTAGGAAGCGGTAAGACTTTACATGAAGGGCTTGATGCTCAAAAAGGTTTTGATAAGCTCTATTGTTCACTTGTAAAAGCAGGAGAGTCAGCAGGTATCTTAGATACTATTCTAAATAAACTTTCTGAGTTTATGGAAAAACAAGAAAAGATTAAGAAACAAATTAAAGGTGCACTAACTTATCCAACAATTGTTTTAGTAATTGGTGTAGGAGTTACATGGGGACTAATGGTTTTCGTTGTTCCTCAATTTGTTGGTATGCTAGAAGAGTCAGGTCAGGAGATTCCAGCTGTAACTCAATTTGTTATAAATGTATCAGATTTTTTTCAAGAATATACTGTTATGATGGTTCCAGCTGGAATTGTCATGTTTATCCTTTTTGGTAACTATATTAAAACAAAAGATGGAAAAATTGCTTGGGATAGATTTACAATGAAAGCACCAGTCTTTGGGGAAATTATAATTAAAGGTAATTTATCGAGTTTTTCTAGAACGTTAGCAACAATGC
>CAXGOD010000194.1:0-5067 GCA_964011245.1 uncultured Bacteriovoracaceae bacterium
TAGCTCCACAGCAAGTTATAATCCAACAAGCTGCTCAGCCAATTCAAATGGTTCAACAACAAGCACCTGTTAATACAAATGGACTAGAAGGATTGATGGCCCAACAGATTACTCTTATGCAAAATCAAATTGCTCTTTTATCTCAAGGCAATATACAAGTTGCTCAGCCAGTAACTACAACAGTTACTGCATCTCCAAAAGTTGAAACTTCCACTCAAACAAGCTCTGAAGAAAAGTCGCAATCGCCGACTAGTAATTGTACTCTTGCTAAAAATGATGAGAAAAAAAAAGCTCCAACAATTAAGGCAGATTTAAATAATGCTAAAAAGGCCTTTGGGGCAATAGCAAGAATTACTTCTGAGAAAACTATTAATGATGAAAAGGCAAAAGAATTTATCCAGTCTTTTACAAAAGAATATAATGAAAAAACTATTGGTTCTAAAAAATTTACTCAGGAAAATAGAAAGAATCATGCTGATCCAAGGGCGGTTACTGGATTTAAACCAGACAATAAAGAGATGGTTTACCCAATTGTTGTAAAAAAGTCAGAAGGTCAAAAACTAATTGATGTTGATAATAATGAATATGTAGATATGCTTTGTGGTTTTGGATCAAACTTCTTTGGGAATGGAAACGAAACTGTTAAAAAATATGTTCTTAAACAAATTGATGAAGGAATTGAAATCGGTCCTCAACATCCGTTAACAGCAGATGTAAGTCGCCTTGTTAATGAGTTAACAGGAAATGAAAGAACAGCATTTTGCAATACTGGTTCAGAAGCCGTTTTAGGTGCAATGAGAATTGCTAGAACAGTTTCAGGAAAGAAAACAATTATTTCATTCTCAGGTTCATATCATGGAATTAATGATGAAGTAATTATTAGAAGCTCAAAGAAAGGTAAGTCTTTTCCAGCAGCCCCAGGTATTAATCATAATTCAGTTTCTAATATGGTGGTGCTAGACTATGGTGAGCCTGAAGCTCTTGCAACAATTAAAGAGCTAATAGCCGCTGGAGATGTAGCTGCAGTAATCGTAGAGCCTGTTCAGAGTAGACGTGCAGATTTTCATCCAAAAGAATTTTTAAAAGCAGTAAGAGCTGTAACTGAAGAGAATGATATCTGTTTAATCTTCGATGAGGTTATTACTGGTTTTAGAATTTCCCAAGGTGGAGCTCAAGAATATTTCGATATAAGAGCAGATCTTTGTACTTACGGTAAAATTGTAGGAGCTGGTATGCCAATAGGTGTTGTATCAGGTAAAGCCAAATATATGGACGCTCTTGATGGTGGAGATTGGCAATATGGTGACGAATCTATTCCAACAGTGGGTGTAACTTATTTCGCCGGAACATTTGTAAGACATCCCCTTGCCCTTGCAGCAGCTAAAGGTGGCTTAGAAGTATTAAAAAATGGTGGTAAAAGTTTACTAGCAGATATAAATGAAAAGGCTCAAGCATGGGTAGATGATATTAATCTTTTCTGCCAACAAGTTGGAGCTCCATTGAGAATGGTTAACTTTGGATCTTTAATTAAGCCTAAATGGGAAGGCGGAGATTATCAATATTCTGATGTGTTCTTTGCTTATATGAGACATTTAGGACTTCATCAGTATGATGGTTTCCCGTGGTTTATCAATCTTGCCCATACTGATCAAGAATTATTAAAGGCAAAAGAAATCGTTAAAAAAGCAATTGCTACATTACAAATGAATGGTTTAATGGCCGGAAGTGGCGTTGTAGTAACTGACGATAATAGTGTGATGACTCAAGTAAATCCTCCACAAGCAGATGCAAAGCTTGGAAAGGATGCTAACGGAAATCCTGCTTGGTTTGTTGCAAATCTTGAGAAGAAAGGTGGCTATATCCAGCTATAAATCATGAATAATATTAACTATTTGGAGTAAAAAGCCGATAATAGTTACATGAAAAAGCCAGCTGATGTTACGTTTGATCCTTTTAGGGATGGTGAGCTCTTTATTAGTGTGCCCACTACTGAGTCTCAAAAAGAAATATGGTCTTCAATTGAAATCGATTCTGATGCAAATCTTTGTTATAACGAATCAATTAGGATTTCTTTAAAAGGAGATTTAGACGCTTTCGTTTTAGAAAAGTCTATCAACTCAGTAATACAAAAACATGATGCTTTAAGAGGAACATTCTCACCAAGAGGAAAGGAGTTTCTTGTTAGTCAATTCGAAAAAAGAGAACTTCCTTTTGTTGATATATCTAACGCGCAAAACCCAAAGCAACTTATTCAAGAAAAAGTAGTTAGTGCTACAAAACATCGTTTCGATTTAATCCATGGGCCTTTATTTATATATGAATTAGTAAAGATCTCTGAAAATGTGCATTTATTTTTTTTAACAGCTCATCATCTTATTTGTGATGGTTGGTCTATAGCTGTTATTGTTAATGAAATAAGTCTGGCATATGAATCAATCATTGCTGGGAACGTTATTTCTGATGAACTCCCAAAGCAGTTATATGATTATGCAATGGAAACTAAAAACTCTAAAGTTGATCCATATTGGTTAAAGGAGTTTTCTTCGATTCCTAAAGTTTTAGATCTTCCATCTGACTTTCCAAGACCTGATTTTAGAAGATATGAAAGTCATAGAATAGATTATCAGATTAACCCAGATGTAATAAAAAAGGCTCAATCTAATGCTGCTAAAAATAGGAAATCATTTTATCAGTATCTTTTAACTGCTTTTGATGTTCTTTTATACAAGCTTACAAAGAATGATGATTTTGTAGTTGGAATTAGTTCAGCTGCTCAGTCCGCAGCAGGCTTGAATGATCTAGTAGGTCATTTAGTAAATCTTCTTCCTATTCGTGCAAATATTAATTCAGGTATGACATACAAAGAACTTTTAGAACAAACAAAAACAAAAATGCTCGATGCTTTTGATCATCAGAATTCTACTTTTGGTCAAATTTTAAACTCTTTGAAAATAGAACGTGATCCAAGTCGAATTCCCCTTGTAAATATTATTTTTAATGTTGATCAACAATATCCAGGTCAAGGTCTAGAGTTTAAGGATATTCAAGCATCTTATGAGTCAAATCCTAGACATTATGAAAATTTTGAAATTTTTATTAATGCAACGACTTTAGCTGATAAATGTGTTTTAGAGTGTCAGTACAATATCCACTTGTTTAAGTCTAAAACTATTCAGAATTGGCTGGAAGCTTTAGAGAAGATACTAATATATTTTAATGAGAATCTAGATCTTGCTATAGACTCATTTGATAAATCAGCAATTCACATACCTAAACCTATTGAAATAAAAAAGTCAGAGGAAAAAACTGGTCCTAAAGCTACTAGTATAAATATCACTATAGCAAAAAAGCTGTGGGAAGATGCACTCGGTGTAAGTGGGATCCCAGATAATGCAAATTTCTTCTCTATCGGTGGACATTCGTTAATGGGGGTCGATATTTGTCACAAGGTGCTAGAACAACTTGGGATAAAATTAACATTAAAGGATTTAATCAAAAATCCTAAGCTTGATCAATTTGCAGGTCTTTTGCCTCTTGAAGAAGGAAATAATAAATCTGCAAATATTGCAAGTGCGGGAATGAGCAAAGGTTCATTAGAATCTAAACTAACCATGAATCAAATGCAGACATGGTATCTTGAGCAAATGAATCCAGGTACAAGTATGCATAACCTTCCAAGTGCAATTAGAATTAAAAAATCTATTAATAAGGATAAGCTTAAAAATGCCTATTTATCCATTATAGAAAATCACCCTGCATTAAGAACTTCATTTCAAAAAGGTCCTTTTCAAAAAATAGAATCTATGGAACATGTGAAAGAAAAGTTTATTTTTGAATATGAAAAGATGGATGAGGCCTCTATCATCACAGAGATGAACAAAAAAGGAACAGAATCTTTTGATTTAACTATTGCTCCTCTTGTTCAAGTAAAACTTTATGAAGTTAATCGTGATGAGTATATATTGTTTACGATGTTCCATCATATTATATTTGATGGATGGTGTTTTGATATTTTTTTTCAAGAGCTAACTGATACATATGAAGGAAAAACTGTTGAGAAAGAGTCAATATCATATTTTGACTACGCTGCTTGGCAGGAAGAGTATATTGATAGCCCTGTTTACGAAGGAGACCTTAAGTTTTGGCAAGAAAAACTAAGTGGCAGTTTACCAGTTTTAGATATACCTATTGATTATCAAAGACCTCCGGTTATAAAACATGAAGGAGGAACATTTGCATTTTCTATAGAACCTGAATTATCCGAAAAACTAAGGTCTTTTTGTGAAAAAACAAAAATATCATTATTTTCACTTTTTCTTGGAACATTTAAAAAGTGCCTTATGGATTATTCACATTCAGATGAAGTCATTGTTGGTATACCAGTGCGTGGAAGAAATAGTAATGGTCTACTAAACACAATTGGATACTTCGTTAATGTGACTCCAGTAAAAACACAGAAAAATGATAACATAATGGAGTATTTTATATCAGTTCAAGATGAAGTTGGGGATTGCCTCGCCTACCAAGATGTTCCTTTTGAAAAAGTTATGAAAGCTTTAAAGATTAAACGTGATCCTTCTAGAACAGGAATTTTTCAAGCTTTCTTTTCTTATCAAGACGTTGATAATCGAGTTGGGATGTTTGATGGACTACAATATGGCCAAGTGAATGTTGAAAAAGCATCGACACATACTGATATTGATATGTGGGTTAAAGCATCTAAAAAGAAAATTGAAGGTGCGATTGAATATAGGTTAGATCTATTTAAAAAGAAATCTATAGATAGGATACAAGAATACTTTAATGATCTTTTAGAATATATTGTTGAGGAGCATGATAATAAGTGGTCAGGATTTATTTCTAAGTCAGTTACAAAAGAGATACATTCTGTTAACCAATCATTCACAAAATCTCTACCAACAAAAACAATAGTTGAATACGTAGATGAACTTTCCACATCAATTCCTAGTAATATGGCCTTAGTTTCTGGAGATAAAAGTTATACCTATTATGAGCTTAAACAAAAATCGGACGGAGTAGCAGCTAGCTTATTATCAAGGGGTGTTA
>CAXGOD010000195.1:0-5015 GCA_964011245.1 uncultured Bacteriovoracaceae bacterium
ATGGTGAATTTCTTATTATGAACTACAGACCATATGCTCAAGGCTATTCACATAGAATAGACATTTATAGTTTAGAGAAAGAAAAATTTGTATCAGCAATGAATGGAAAATCTATTGCTTTTGCTAAAGTAACGAGAGATTCAAACTATTACCTAATTGGCTTTAAAAAAGGGTATCATACAGTTGTTCAGAAAGTAGATGTAAATACATCTGAAATTATTTATGAAACTCAACTGAATAAGTATGAGCGATTTGATGAGCTTTTCGTTGGAGAAGATGTCTTTCTTGTTAGGAGTAATAGCGCTCATTATGCTTATGACACTCAAACAGGTGAGTTTCTCTATAGTAAAAAGTTAAAACAATTATTTGATATTGGATCTAATGGAATCAACGCTTTAGTTTCAGAAAACTGGAATGAAGTTAAGATTATGGATCTTAAAACGGGTGAATATATCTTTAAAGATAAAACACCAACAGGTTTAATTCTTTCAAGTTGCCAGTTACTAGATAGCCCTTTAAAAATTCTATGTCAGGACTCAATAAATCAAGGCAAGATTTCTGTTTGGAATATTGAACAAAGCTCAGCAAGTTCTGTTTGTTACTAATCTTTTAAATAAAAACTTTTAAAATTTTCAATCCCCATTTTCTCTATTTGGAAGTCCTGAATGTATTTTAAAGTATCCAATGTTTTAAATATATCTTTACCTTCAAACTCCATAACACATTCACAGATGGCCTCTAATGTAGATAGATAATTTGTCTTAGGCTCTTTTCTTAGAACATAACGCGAAGGAGTGCTAGGTTCTATACTTATAGTTGGGAGTTTACTTAGCTTAGGGTTTAGGTACAAAATCTTTTTGGCCTTCTTCCACGTGCCATCAATAAAGATAAAGGTTTTCTTCTTATCACTGCTTGTTTTGTTTGTTAGGTCTTGTTCACTGTCTGTTGGGAATACAAGGTAGCACTTCTCTTTGGAAAGAAGTTCATTTAACTCGTCGTTTTGAGTGAAGTCTTCTGCTGTTATCGTTTTGCATTTGTTTAATGAGAGTTCTGCTATCTTTGCGGTGCCTAAAGGATGTCCTTTCTCTGTAGGGTGGCGCAAGATGATTATCTGAGAATTAATGCTATACTTATTAAGCTTGTGACAAAAACAAGCAGCAATCGCTTTTTCACATTTAGGACAATAGGTTCTACTCATAAGTGATTTTTACTTCAATTGAATTTAAAAGGAAAATTAAATATGCACGAAAAGTTAGACGTTTATATAAGTCAGAACGTTGCTATCTTAGTTGATGGTAATAATATTGAAAGAAGTATAGATAGCAGTTTCTACAAGGGAAAAGCTAGTGCCATGATTAATTTTGATACTCTCATCCCAAAACTATTAGATAATCGAGCTCTAAATCGTTTAATTTACTTTAGAGAGGGAAAGAATATCTCTTCAAAGTTAGCTGAGAGATTGCAGCAGAACTACCATGGGTCTGTTAGACCTTGTCATAAGTCTGCTGATATTCCCTTATCTATTAAGGCAACTCAACTTGCTCAAAAGGTAGACTGCATTATCATCTTATCAGGGGATTCTGATTATATTGAGTTAGTAAGACATCTAAAAAGTGAAGGTGTAAGAGTTGAGATCTGCGCTGTTAAAGCCACAACAGCTCAAGTTCTTATAGATGAAGCAGAGTTTTTTCATCCTATAACAAAAGAAGATAGTTTTGTTTATACTGCACCTAGAACAGCTAAAAAAACGAGTAAAAAGAAAGTCACCAAACGAAAATAACTAAGGTAAAGAGTTTTCCATTGAAACCTGATAAGCAGGATTTAAGTATGAATAAGGAGTAAAAATCCTTTGTTGTATTATGTGAAGCATTTTATAGAAGGCATCCATATCCGTTCCACTGCTTACAATGTCAGCATTTTTCTTAGAAGGTTCTACAAATAAGTCGTGCATTGGTTTTACTTGTTTTATAAATTGAGATTTTACACCCTCTTCTGTTCTACCTCTTTCAAGCACATCTCTTTGAAGTCTTCTGTCATAACGAATATGTTCAGGAGCTTCAACAAATATAGAAGTATCAAATACATCAACAAGCTCAGGTTGTGAGAGAATTAAAATTCCATCAACGATCACAACTTTTTTTGCAGGCTGTTGTTTAGTTTGTGTAAGTCTTTTGTGAGTTGAAAAATCATAGAGTGGAATTTCTATATCAAAACCATTTTTTAAATCTTCTAGGTGACTTGCCATAAGATTAAAGTCTAAAGCTTCGGGGTGATCAAAGTTAACACTTCCACCATCATGATCGAAGCGGTGACTTTGATCAATATAGTAGTTGTCTTGATAAACAAGACACGCAACCTCAGGGCCTAGTTTTTTGGCCAAAGTTTGAGCAAAGAATGTTTTTCCTGAGCCACTGCCACCAGCAACACCTAGTATAAAGACGTCGTTCACACTATTATCCTTTTTTATCTGAGGCATAATCTATTAAAAAAGGGAAAATATCAATAAAAATGACACATATTGTAAAAAATATAATCTCATAATATCAGCCACTTAGTCATTTGTAGAACCTGACAAAAATAGATAGAATGTGTCTTTCGAGGAGATACATACATGAGACATATTTTAACTATTCTTTTAGCCTGTTCGTTTACTTTCAATATTATTGCTAGTGACGTTACTGAGTATGAGACATTATCAATGGCAGATAAAGTTGAGATTCTTTGGCAGGATTATTTAAATGAAGAATTAGATCCAATAGTTTTCTTTTCGCAAATGGAAAATATTCAATTAAAGTCATTAAAGATTAGTGATCAACTAAGAGTGGTAAAAATTGAACAATCTTTTTCGAATTCAAAGCAGAATTATATTGTAAGAGTTCTCACAGAAGTAACAGAAAATGAAGCTTTAAAAATTGCAAGTGAATGGATCTTTGTTGGAAAGCTTGTGTCTGAGATGTCTTCAAAAAACTTAGCTAAAATCAAAAAAGCAAAGAAGTATCTAGAGTCCTTAAAGAAGTTTAGTCCTAGATCAACAGAAGAAGTTAAGGATTTGTTTTTTAATTCTCCTGACTACGCTCACTATAATAATGGAGAGTATAAAGACTCTCTAAAAGTTTTCTTGTTTTGTCGTCATGATAGACGTTATCCATGTTTGTTTGTACTTAGAGATATTTTTGATAATGAAGTTAGAAATTCGGATGGAACTCTTTGGACGCTACCAGCTCTTGCTCATTCAAGAAGAGAGCTTCCATACAATATAACTAACGGATACACACCTTCAGGTGTTCATACATTAGATTCTGTTATGCCAGAGGCCAATAGAGTTCAAGCATTTGGACAATGGCGAAGGGTAAAACTTAACTGGGTTCAAAAAGTAGCTAACGAACTTAATACAAAGCAATTCTTACCAGCTTCTGCTCACAGCAAGTTGTGGTGGCATGAGGCCAATGTCGCTCGAGATGTTGGAAGAAAATGGTTAAGAATTCATGGTACTGGAAACAGAAATACAGATAGAGCTTCAAAGTTTTATCCTCATTTTGCAACTAGTGGCTGTATCTCAACGAGAGAGATGAAGTACGATGGTGTTACTTATAAAGATCAAAGAGTTATTCTAGATAAGATGATGGAATCTATGCAGCTAGCTCCAGTGTTTGCTAATGAAGTCGATATTAAAGGTGTTATTTACGTTGTTGAACTTGATGATAAAAAAGAAAAAGTAACAATCAAATCACTTAAAGAATTTGGTATAGAGTAGGCTAGCGGAAGTCTACTTTTCCTTTCCAGTAATGATAAGCATAGCTGAAGCTTTCTGATAAGAAGTTCATGGTAACGCGAAATTTAAATGGGTCTGGATTTCTCACTTTTTTTCTTGGTTTTAAAATTTTTAAATATCTACCTTCAGCAGTCTTTACTACATAACAACAAGATGTTGTTTTTTTTATCTCTCCCGGGATATAAACTTCCATCGCTATCGCTGAAGAGGATATAAAGGTTAAAAGAATGCCTAAGATAATAAAGTTACATTGACGAGCCACTACCACCTGCTCCTTTTGATTTGTTTCTCTGATATCTTCTTGGTTTATTTTTTGCTTTCCTTATCTGTGCATTTTCACGACTTAAAGTACTATTTATAAAGGAGTCAGCACATTTATCTGGGTGAACCTTAGCACATGTATATTTTCCATTTTTTATAGTTAAACAGTATCCACTAAATTCAAACTTCATTGGTTCAGTAACCTGTTTGATCTCTTGAAAATGTAAAGAAGTAGTTGCTGTATGACAACGAAAGCGGGCCTGGCAGTTTACATAGCCATCTTTAATAGATGGAGCTTGATTATACTTATAGTAATCCTCATCTTGAAATGGTTCTTGAATCGAGCAACCTTTTACCTTTGAAGGATCCTTTCCCATATCAACTGAAAGACCACCATCTTTACTCGTAAATGCAACAATCTGAATGTCTTTAGCTTCGTAAGCTGGAATCTTTTTGTTATCTATCTTGTAAAGTTCGTGTTTTGGAAAATTTCCTATGTGGTGACATTTTGTTTTTTTATCAAAGTATAGTCTTTTATTTACGGCTTCTTTTTTATTTTTTTTATCAGCACCTTGATAAACCCAGTTGAACTTTGCATAAAGAAAATTTCCAGGCTTAGAAAGATCTATAATCCCTTTTTTATTTCGAATTTGATTTTTAAAGAACTTCATACAAAGGTGTTCTTTATCTAATTGCCTATTTTTGATAATAGTAGGGACTATGGGCTTTTGGTTTAGTTCTATCTCTGTCATAGGACCGAAGGTAAAAGTGTTTCCAATGACCTTGATCTTTTTCGGTAATTTATAACTTATTATTTGAGCTTGAGCGCTTATAGAAAAAAGTAACAGCAGTAGTAATGGTCTCATGTTGATCCTATATAATTTTTAGTTATTATTAAGGATAACATTAATTATTTTGAGAAAAGGTACTGGGGAAAAAATGTGGGGAACTAAATCCCCCTGTTATTTTTAAAGTGAATCGA
>CAXGOD010000196.1:0-4946 GCA_964011245.1 uncultured Bacteriovoracaceae bacterium
CCTATAGCAAGTTCACTGGCCAAGTTATGACAACCTTCTTTGATTAGCTGTTTGGTTTGAAAGTAAAATACCAGGACAGGGTAGACTAAATCAAAAAGGTGTGAAGTATCAAGTTTACAAAGCTTTAACAGACAAAGATTTCTGCCAAGGGATTGAGTGTTTGGACACACCTTTAAAGTATCCTTATGGGCATGCTCCTTATTGGATTGGTGGTGAGTTTGTTAAATATATTGAAGAGCTGAACTCTGGCTTTTTACGATGTGTTTTTAAGGAGCATTCTTATAGTGTTCCATTCTTCTTAAATAAAATGTTTGAAATTTGTATTGGTATGGATGTTGAAAAAGCATATCAAACATTTAAAGAGTTCTATATAAAAACCAATTCATATTTAAGAAATTATTGTCCAGCAGATAAGAATTTTTGTGCTGAACTTAGAAAAAATAAAATCGATGAAACGACAATTGATTTTGAATCGGGAACTTGTAGGCAAGGAGATTATCTTCTATATGTAAGGCGAGATGAGCTTGGGAGAAGTCGATTTTATTCCCCATATAAAGTAGAGCTTTTGAACACAGCGAACGGGTATAAAACAACATTTAAGTCTAGCTATCCATTAAGATCTGTTGGAAATATAAATTCAAAATGTATTATTAAGCAGTCCATCGAATCGGGCTGTTCAAGGTCTAATCTCTTTTCGGAATTATATATTCCAAGTCTTAAAACGAAAACAATAGTTGAATCTAGTGCTCTTGATATTGAACTTCAAAAAGATGACGTTTATGAAGTCTTTTATAAGGATGGCCAGTGGAATTACTTTGTTAAGGATAAGAAGATTAAGTCCTATGAAAGTGAAATTAGACCAGAGTTTCATAGTGAAGATTTCTCTAGTGAAAATGAAAAACTAAAAGCAGATGATTCTGACTATCAGGGAAGTCGTTATCTGTGGCCAGAGTATTTTCTGGTTGATTATTCAAACTTTGCTAACCTTTCAGCTTTAAATTTGAATACATCTTTAGTTGACCCTTTAAAAACTCAAAGTGTTGGTATAAGTGTCACTGACTATATTTCTGAAGAAGAGGGAAGTTTGTGGGGTGGAGCTTTAACTTATAATTACTCCAAAAATGATTGGCGTTTTGCTTTTGATATATATAAAGGATTTTATATTAACTCCTTGAGTGATGAAGTTGCTACAAGTGAAAGTGCAGGAGTTGGGGTAGTAAATTATTCAGAGCTCGATAGCTGGAAATTAACAACAGGTTATGGGCTTCGCCTTTTAAATCGAGATGACTTTATTTCAAAACGAGAAACAAAATATCTTTATTTAAGCCAAAATTTTAGTCATGTTGATAATAATATTTTCAGAAATCAAAAGCTATTAAATCTAAATTATCGTTTATCTTTTCATGAGGCGCAAACAACAGAGAAAGAAAACTTTTTAGGTGTTGAGGCAGGATTAGATCAATCATTCTTTTTAGGTAAAGATTCTCAATATGGTTATAGTCTAAATTTTGGGAAGTATTTTAAAGATGATTTAAAGGGCGGCTACCTTGCAGCTGGTGGAGTAAATAGCTTTTTGGCCAGTGGCTATCAATATCCGCTTTATATGATTTCCTACGCTGATCTTTTAGGTAATGAGCTTACAACTTCTAGAGTTCATTATGGTTCACGTTTGTCCAATATATACAAAGGGTTTGGAATGTTTCCTGCTTTCATTAAGAGTTCTGGTTATGAGCTTGGAGTTGAGTATGCAAAAGGGAAGTACATCTTAACACCAAATAAAGTATATAGAGATGAGTATGCAACGGGGGTTTACGCAAAATACTATCTTAATACTAAGTTAGTTTATATTTGGGATGCGACTATTTCATTCGCATTCTCTCAAAGACAGTACCCGAGCAAAGTAAATCGAATTTTATTTTTATTTGACGCGATAGCTTTTTAGTTCTTGTTGCGTCGCGTACTTTGACACCTGGTTTTCAAAAAAATGACAATTCCATTAAATATATTTTTTCTTAAAACGTAAAAACATAGACTTGATGCAAGGAGTATAAAGCCAAAACTTGGCACGGGCCTTGCAATGTATAAGGTGTGTGTGTGTTGGGGTTATAAAAAAGGATTTTTTATAACTTCTCCTTATGTCTCTCGAAAAAAAGCTCGCCTCTCTCAGGCGGGCTTTTTTATTTATAAGCTTTCAATTAAAAAAAATCAAATGAATTTAAATTAAGATTAAAAACTTCTAAAAACTATGGAAGGGATAGATAGTTATAAATTAATGAGCATAGTGCCCGTGATCCCTTCTGAGAAAGGTTATCGTAAACGGGATTGTATTCATAAATCCCAAATGCGCGAGGTCCAGGAAGGCATTTAACTTTATCTATAATTAGTTGAATATAGCTTAGAGGTATCCCTTCGTGGTTAACTGCACTCACTGCCTCCATGGTTGAACTTTCAATAGCATCACAATCAAGGCTAAGGAAGATAAAGGTATCATCTCCAAGTTCAAAGGGAAGATCTTCAAAAAGATTCTTATCTAATTTGTTAAAGCCATTGCTATTTTCTCTTGCCTTAAAAACGCTATAATGTTTTTCAGATCCATTCTTTATAGGCTTGAGAGTACTCTTGGCATTTGCATAGTTATGCAGCCCATATTGTATTAAATAAACATTTTTAGATGTTTCATCAGTAAAGTTTCTAAATGGTGTTCCTGAGTGGTGCTTATTATCTATCCGCGTATCGCAATGAGCATCTAAGTTCAGAATTAAAATATTTTTTATCTTAGTGTTTGACTCAAGAGCTTTTAAGAAAGGATAGGCATGGTCATGACCACCACCGATATGAATAATATTGTTTGATAATCGATTTTTAATAGTTCGATCTATGTAATCTGAACTAATCCTTTGAGCTTTTTCAAAGTCTTCTTCCTGAAGAGGAAAAACTTCTTTCGTTTGAACTGGAAGGGCAATAGAGATATGATTGTTCATTTTTCTTAAAAGATTTAATATGGCGTCTGGTGCATATCTTGCTCCATTTCTGCCACCGTTTCTTATAACTCCTTCATCGTTTGAAGCAGTAAGAATAATAGTTTTAATGTCGTCCTTCTCCTCAGTAGTAAAATGTGGAGAAAGAGATTCCAAATATCTTTTATTGTTTTTCATTGTGCGAACCTGAATAATATATCATACTAATATTAGGAGCTTTTTATACATTATACATATGATGGAATGGTTTGTAATTTACAATAGTGAGCATTTGGGTCCATTTTCTGAGACCGTATTGCATCAACTTTACAAAGAAGGTGACGTTAAAGAAGAAACGTTGGTTTGGAGTGAAGGCATGGATGATCCTGTGAGTTATCGTGATCAGTTTATTCTAGAAGAGGAAGAACTTGATTTTCGTCCATTAGAGGAAGTATCTGAAAAAGTTGAGCAACCTCTTTGGTTTTTGGATGAAAAAGAAGACGATGATAATGTTCCACCTCCACTGCCGATAGGAATTGTACAAGCCGAGCCAGTCAAAGAAGAGCCAGTTACAGTAGAGACTCAATTGAAAGTTGCTCCTGTTGCTTTACCTACTAAAAAACCAGCACCTGCTCCGGTCCAAGAATCACAAACTGTTGAAGAAATTCAAATTCCTGTTGTTAAAGAAACAATTGAAGCTCCCGTTACTCAAGAAGATAATATGGAGCCAGAAGAATATTTAAATCACCTAGTTGATGATGAGATTATTGCTGAAGCTGAAAAAATAGAAAAAGAGTCTAAAAGAAATAAGTCTTTTCTTTTTGTAGGGATTTTCGTCTTCTTTGTTGTTTTAGTTCCCGGAGTTCTCTACATTAAAAATACATACTTAACTTTTTCAAGACCCGCTCTTATGAGTATGGGGGACTATGAAAGGTTAGTTGAAGTAAGTAAAGACCCAACTTTTACTAATAAATTTGCTGTGGCCTTAGGGCAAGAAAGAGCAAGAGTATGGATGGCAACAAATCTTCCTTATGAAGGGGAAGTGATTTTAAAATTAAAATCTATTCAGAATAAAACCTTAACAAACACAGAGGTTGAAGCTATGGCCCGTGGCTACTTGAAGGGAAAGATCGTTCAATTTGATGAGTGGACTTTTTCTAAGGGTGTAAAGTTAGTCGATGGTTATTATCATGTAGAGGCTCATACTACTCGGGACCTTGAAGTTCCTTTTGTTTTTAAATTATATCCTGCTCGTAAAACACAGTTTAGATTTTTCGATGAGCTATTAATTAGTCAATTAAGTAAAGATGAGTTTAATGAGGCTTTAGGTAAAACGAAAAAAGAGTTAACAAGAAATGACTTAGAATTTTGGAAAGAATTGAAGCAAAAGTATAAAACGATTAAAATGATTACATTGCAAATAAAAACTGAAATGGATCGTGCTTTTGATAGTACGAATGTCATGTGGATTGAAGAATTAAAGAAATTTGAGAGTAAGTATAAAAAAGAATTTGGTGCTTTCTTTACTAATTTTGTTATCCAAAATGATCAAAGTTATGAGAAATTAAAATCGAAAAAATTTAGTAATAAATTAGAAATTATTTCAAACTATAATCGTTTAAGTCGCCTTGCCAAAGATATTGGAAAAGTTTCAATGGATGTATTTCATGAAATGGAGACTTTTGATGGGATTGATGATGCTAGAAAAGAAGTTATTCGAAAACGTGCTGACCAACAATTAGACGAGATTATAAAAACTTGTGATCAGAAAATTAGTATAATTCAAACTTACTAAACTTAACTTTCATATATACGACTTAATCTCTAATTGAGTATTTTATTTTCTTCTTTAATTGTTAAGATTTCATCTTCAAGCTCAACTATTTTATTCCATTGAAGCCTAGAGTTTCAAGAAAATCTACCGTTATATTATCTATTTGAATCGTTGTTATTTCAATATCAGTTATGGTATTAAATCCTTTGAGTCGT
>CAXGOD010000197.1:0-4931 GCA_964011245.1 uncultured Bacteriovoracaceae bacterium
CCAAGAAGAATAAATAAAATCGATATAATCTGAGATGTTGAAAGGCCTAGTAGCCATAAACCCCTAATGTCATCACCTCTGTAAAACTCTAAAACAAACCTTATAAAGCCGTAGCTAACTAAGTAGAACCCAATTACATTCTTTTTGGATTTTAATAAATAGTAAGAGGCAGCAGAAATAAGAAATAGACTAATGGCCTCAAATAGTTGAACTGGGTATCGTACAAACTCATGAACACTCTCAGAATAATCAATGACTCTTCCAAAACAGCAACCTGCGAGATAACAACCAACTCTTCCAATTCCATGTCCTAGAGCCAAGGGAGGGATTAGAGCAGAATATGAGACTAATGGGTTTTTAATAAGTTTTTGGAATCCCACAAGAAATAAAAGTCCAAATATTAGTCCTCCATAAAAAACAAACCCTCCTCCTAACCAAAAATTTGAACTAGAAACAAAGTCTGTATTTGATAGACCTTGAGAGGTAATAATAAAAAATATTTTTGCTCCAATCCAAGCAAATAAAAAAACTCCAAGAAAAAAAGACTTAGAGTTTTTAAATTCAATATCAAACTTCTTTAACAAGTGATGAAAAAAATTAAATGCACTCCCCCACGCGATCCCCATTAATAAAGGATAAGAGTAGATTATTTCATTAAATAATTTAAATTGAGGAAGCATTAGCTACTTTCTTGTGCCTGAATTTGCTCTTGTTCTTTATCTTTTTTTCTTTGCACAAAGAAATCGATTATGACGAGGCCAGCAGCAACTGTTATTGCTGAGTCAGCTACATTAAAGGTCGCAAAATGATTTTTACCATAGTAAAAGTCGAACATATCAATAACGTAGTCTAATCTAAAACGATCTATTAAGTTACCTACTGCTCCACCTAGAATTAACGAGTATGCAGCATTTAAAAGAGGTGGTGACTTTGTTTTTACAAGCATCCATACAAGCCACAGACAGGCTACAACAGGAAGAGCTCTAAACATCGTGTATCTAAACCAATTTGAATATTCTCCACCAAAACCAAAAGCTGCACCAGAATTTCTTACATAAGTTAGATTAAAAAAACCTTTAATGACTGGTACTGATTCACCTACATAAAATTTTGTATCAATCGCATACTTAGTCCATTGATCAAGAATAATAAGAACCAATGGAATAACGTCAACAAGTAAGATCTTTTTCATTTAGTACCTAGTAGTATTCTTTTGGATTTAATTCATACTTTTCAATTTTTCTAAGAAGCGTCTTCTTAGGAATATTTGCATTCAGTGCTGTTTGGTTTATTTTACCTTTATTTAGCATTAACGCCTGAGTTATGAACTCTTTTTCAAACTTATCTTTTGCAACTTGAAAGTCCATCTTTATTTGACCGTCTTCTTTCGTTGCAAAAACAAACTGATATTGTGTATCTTCAACCTCAGATGGATCTTTATCTATTACAGAGTCCTGAATTCCCCTAAAGTCTATTCTTGCATCTTCTGCTGATTCAATTTCTGCAGCTTCAGCACCAGTTCCACCACTTTTAATTACATGTGGGATAGCTTCAAGTGTTACATAGTCTGTAGACTCCATAATAAAACAATGCTCAATTGTGTTTCTTAACTCACGAATGTTTCCTGGCCACTTATAATTTTGTAAAGCATCCATAGCATCTGGTTTTAAACCTTTAACTTCAAGGCCATGAACATTATTAAAGTAATTTACATAATAATTAACTAGATGAGGGATATCTGATTTTCTTTCACGAAGCGGAGGAAGATAAACCGGTAAAACATTTAATCTATAGAATAAATCTTCTCTAAATGTTCCATCCTTAATCATCTCTTCAAATGGTTTATGAGATGCTGCAATAATTCTTACATCAACAGTGATCTCTCTATTTGATCCTACTGGAGTAAACTTTTTCTCCTGAAGAATCCTTAGAAGCTTTACCTGCATAGTTGGAGAAACATCACCAATCTCATCTAAAAATAATGTTCCACCTTCTGCATACTGGAACTTACCTATTTTTCTTGAATCAGCACCTGTAAACGCACCTTTTTCATGTCCAAATAATTCTGACTCAATAAGGTTTTCTGCAATAGCACCACAGTTAACTGCAACAAATTTATTATCTTTTCTAGGCCCATTGTAATGAATTGCTTTTGCAACTAATTCTTTACCAGTTCCTGATTCACCCCTAATTAAAACTGGTGTATTAACTTTTGCCAACTTACTAATAACATCAAAAACTTTTTGCATCGAGTTTGATTCACCAACAAACTTATCATCTCCAGAGTCACCAAGAGATAATGTTGGAGCTGAGAACGCTGTTGTCTCAACCATTGATCTAGCTTTTAATGCTCTTTTGATTAAGGCAACAAGATTATCTGAAGTTATCGGTTTCTCTAAATAATTAAAGGCCCCTTCTTTAACGGCCCTTACAGCGTCACTAACATTTGAGTAGGCTGTTAAAATTAATACTATTATAGAGGGATCATGCTTTTTAATTTCAACTAATGCTTCAATACCATCCATCTCAGGCATATTAACATCCATAACAACTAAGTCATACTTGTCCTTATAGACAGCTGCTACAGCCTCTTTACCATTATCCGCAACTTCTACATCGAAGTGATGATATTGCAATGCTTGTTTTACCGACTGCTGTAAAACTTTATCATCATCAACAACTAATACCTTATGCATGGAAACTCCTAACTATTCGTTTTTTAATTTAATTAAAAACTTTGTACCTACATTTTCTTCTGAGCTGGCAGTGATAACTCCACTGTGTAACTCGATAAAATATTTTACCAAATAAAGGCCCAGCCCAGAACCTTTTATTTTGTGACTATCATCATTTTTTACCCGATAAAACTTCTCGAAGATATTTTCAAGATCCTCTTCTTTAATACCAACACCATTATCAGATATTTCTACATACACCCATTGCTCATCGTCCCATGTTTTAACAGTGATTATTTTCCCGTCACCTGCATACTTAATGGCATTACCAATTAGATTCCCAAGCACTCTGTTAATGAGGTTTTGGTCTATTTTGATAGGGTATAAAGGCTCTAACTCAGACTTAATTGCCATTTGATTTTCATTTGCCTCATATTTAAGTTTTTCAATTGTATTCTCTACTAGTGCGTTAACATCTTTGCTCTCTAATCTAAGCTGAATATTTCTAGACTCAACTTTTGTTAGATCTAGAATAGAAGTAATAAAGTTATTAAGTTCTCTTGTCGCGTTAATAATATTGTCTAAAAGTTTTCTTTGGTCTGGTGTGTTATCGTATTGAACCCTTAAAATATCAGCAATTCCTGCAATCTTAGCCACTGGAGTTTTTAAGTCATGACTCATTAAAGAGATAAAGTTTTGTTTTAATTTATCTACTTTTTTAAATGCTTTGGTTTCTTCTTGAATAGCATATCTAGTCTGATACTCACCAATCGCTCTAAATGGTACCCATATATAATAGACCACAAATATGCTGAGGATAATATGAGAAAGTTTAATCCAGACACCTATTCCAACAAAGGAAACATAGGCCAGAAAAAACATAGACATCATTATTGTCATTGTTATCAATAAACCTTTTGTTGGTTGTACTTTTGAAATAATAAAAGAAAGAAAAATGGCGATTATAATTGCAACAATATCGGTAACCCAATCAGGTAGTTGATAAATTGTTTTTTCTTTTATTAGCCCATTAATTATTTGACCATGGACATTCATCTTTGAAGCTTTTGCACCTTCTTTCCCAAAAGGAGTAAAAATAAAGTCATCTATATTCGATAGATATTGAGGTCCGATTAAAATGATTTTATCTTTAAAAAATCCGCGCTGAAAATTACCAACAACTACTCTGTGAAAAGGAATGGTTAAGGCATCATCATAGATATTAGGATTTGAACCATACCTAAACATACTAAACGTTGCATCTGCTTCGGGGTCATAATAAGAGCCCTTAAACCCTGATGCTTCAATTCTATCCTTCCCTTTTACCGATCGGTATTTATTAGACATCCATAGATGAAAAGAGTCTTCACCTGAAATATTAAGAATTACTCTTCTTGTTACATCATCTCTAGCAAACGTGTAGCCATCTCTATTTATAATACCTAAAGAGTATCCAAGATCGACTAACTCATCTGGAGGTAACTGCTCTCCCCAGGCATCCTTATCTGTTGCAAATCTAAAAATTCCTTTTTTATCTTTTTTGTACTTTTGAACACGTTTATTAAACTTTAAGATATTCTCTTCATCTGCTGAGCTCTGTGGCTCAATAAAAGGAACCATATATCCAACAATTGCAGGTGAATCATTTAATAACTTATCTAAGAATCGAACATGTGTAGCATAAGTATAAGGGTAAACTTCACCTAAAAATTGATCACTCTCTTCATCCATTGTTATAACGACAACCTGTTTCGAGTTCGAACTAACAAAGTCTGCCCTAACCCATAGGTCATAAAATATTGCGTCTAGCGAATTAAAAGAATACTGAATTAGAATCAGAATAAAAATGATTGTAAAAAACAAAGGATATAAATTGTTATATTCAATATTTTTTAATTTCTCTTTAATTTTCTTCATGCTAACTCTTCAAAATTGCAGTTTTCTAGCATGGGATACTCCTCAAGAAATTCTACAATTAGATCACTTAAAACAGAGTCTGAGTCTAAATGATAAACCATGAACTCAGTAAAAGCTCGCTCAACTATATCCTTATCAACTTGAAGATAAATAGACTTAAGAGGAAATGTTCCATCAATCTTTTTATTTATTTTGCTTAAGCTCAAAATAAATTCAATTAAAGGTTTAATTAAAATAAGTGAGATAAAGATACCAACCTTATGAAGCTTTGAGTTTGTCCCTAAATTAAACTGTTCCCAAAACCAATAAACTGAACGAAGAATTAAAGCCAAAACCCCC
>CAXGOD010000198.1:0-4925 GCA_964011245.1 uncultured Bacteriovoracaceae bacterium
GAGCTTGAAAGTGATGAGAAACATCACCTAGCTCGAAAACTTGGTATGCTCTTTCAACAAGGAGCACTATTTGACACAATGACAACTCTTGAGAATGTGGAGTTTCCAATTCGGGAGCATTATGATCTTCCTGAGGAAGAGGTTTATGAACACGCTAAGGAACTTCTTACTAAAGTTAATCTCGGAGATTCTTTTGACAAAAAACCCAGTCAGTTAAGTGGTGGTATGCAAAGAAGACTTGGGATTGCCCGAGCTCTGGCACTAAACCCTGAAGTAATTTTTTATGATGATCCTGTAGCAGGACAAGACCCCATCCAAAGTGACCAAGTCAGTACATTAATGATGGAATTCAAAAAGAAAAATAACTCTACTCTAATTGTCACAACAAGTAATATGCGAGTTGCCTATAAGATCGCTGATAGAATATTTATGCTAATAGACCAAGAAATTATTGAGGCGGGTACGCCAGAACAAACGAAAAACCATAAGGATCCTCGTATACAACAATTTATTCATGGTGATTTAAATGGTCCGATTCAAATAAAATAATATTAGAAAGTTCCTTGCCCTATACAATAAGCCGGTTTTCCTTCAAACCACTTTTCAAGATTTTCTTTTAATTCCTTTTTAGTTCTAAGACCTCTTCCTTGACCGTAAAGCTTTATTTCAGTTGAAGCAGGTCCACGACTTTGAACCTGAACGTAGAATATAATATTTTTTACAAATTCAGTTTTACGTTGATGATAAACAACTGCACTTTTAGAATTTTGATTTAATTTAAAGATAGTTTTCTCTTCTGCTTTTCCCTCTCCCATTAAATGGTATGAGCCCTTCTTTTGGTTATAACACTTAAGCATTTTACCTTTTACGATGTTGTAGATTTTATCATAGTCTTCACCAACTAAAAGAATTTCTGCCTTTTGGTCCTTAATTAACTCTTGAGCCGGCTTTACTGCACAAGACAAATTAAGTGTTAGGCAAATGAGTAATAGTATTTTCATATCTAACTCTTTTATTGTAGGAACTCTTGAATATTAAGATATTTTAACATACTGCTTTATCGAGTTTTTGCTTTCTAAACTTAAATTATTTTAAAACCAAGCAAATTAGTCACTTATGAACTTGAGGGAATATACGCAAATTCACAGCAAACAATTGTAATTTTGATCAAGAATCGAAAAATGACAATAAATTATTGCACAAAGAACAATACTCAACTTTTATAGACAAGTAACCGAGAAGCTCTCTATGAAGTTTATTTTAAGTTTAATATTCCTTATGGGATCAGTTCAAACCATTGCTGAGTCTGAAGTTTTAAAAATGATGCGTATTAGCTGTAATACAAGCAAGTCAGCGCGTGCTTGTTATAACTACGCTAACCTTTTATATAATAGACAAGAATATGAAGACGCTAAAGTTTATTATAAAAAAGGATGTAAGAAAGGTTATGCACCGAGCTGCAAACAACAGTCATCTAAAAGATATATCAACGCTGTTATCACAAAAAGAAAAGTTAAGAAAAAAGAGTATTAACAAAATTTGAAAAGATAACCGCTGAAGCATTAAAAAAAGACTCTAAACTTCTAGGTATTATCAATAAGTATTGCGAGAAGTCCTCAAAAGTAGCCTGTCATATTAAGAAATGCCAACTAGAAGCTAGTACTGATATGTCTTGTACTTCAGATAAGAAAAAATTTAAATCTAGTATAAATATAGCAATGAAGAGAGTGGCAAAAGAGTGTGACAATCGCCGTGTAGATAGCTGCTTCATATATGAGTATCAAGGGCATATAAAAGAGAAAGTAGACTCTTTATAAGAGTTAACTCAGTTACTTAAACCACACTCCATTATTCTTTTTTCTTTCAATACTTCTCTCTACATCATAATCTAACTGCTTAAAGAAATCTATTCCAGTTACCCTTTCAATTGCATCTATGGAAACAATAAATTCAGTAAGATCTTTCTTAGACTCTTCATGCGGTAATAAAAACGCAATTGTTTCTATTTTGTCACCATACTTTCTAATAATTATTTTATAATACATGTCTGGAATACTGACATTTTTATCAATAGTAGGAAGTCCTTTTTCTAAGACTGGACCTGTAATAACATAAAGAGATCCTTTCTCCTTAGCAAATTGACGAACTTTCTTTTCTAACTTCTTCCATATTTTACGGTTAAACTCTGGAAGCTGAGGTGAAATATTGCTCATATAAAAAGTTTCTTGCATCGCTTTTTCTGAAACTTTCATATCTGCTGCTGGTAATAAGTGTCCTCTATCAAAACCAGTATTTGTATAGTCATCACTAACAACTGTTTCATCTAGTACTTTTGGATCGGCAACAAAGCGGTCTGTACGCTCAGCTTTACCATTAATTAACTTTTTGTTTAATTTATAATAAACCCACTCTGCTTGCTCATGCTCATTAGAATAGCTTAAGTGATAGTAGCGTCTTTTTATAACTTGATCTCCAACTTCTGAATTTGGAACAAAAGTCAAATCACGCTTGGCCATTCCAAAGCTTGAAAAAGAGAACAAAAATAATGAAAGGATAAATACGTTTTTCATAAGATACCTCCTACCCTTGCCTCTAAGCTATAATGATAACTTGTTTAGTTCAATGGCCTACACACCTAGAAAGTATGTTAAAAACTTACATCTAATTCTTTGGTAATACATTGATATTATTGATCTTTTTTGGTTTTATACGTTTTAGTATTAGGAAATTCAGCCTAAGTGATTGAGTTTATGCTTTAGGTGCATTTTGGCCAAAATTAAGTTTTTTAGGTGTAAATAGGTTGAGATCTATAGTTTTAACCTTACCTTTAGAAATTTCAATATCCTTTTGGTAAGTAAAATATTTGCTCTTACCATTAACTACTTCTATTAAAAGTTTGTATTTTTTATTTTCTTGAAGCTTAAGACTTCCCATTCTTATATTATGTGGAAGAGTTGACCAAAAACGTAAATCGACTAGCTCACTTGCAGCTATACCTTTATTAGCAGCTGCATATGAAAGCCCTGCAGCCAGTTTTCCAAAGGCATCAGGCTTTGCTTTATAGATTCTGTATGCAGCTAAAATCGCTGCAACATGTTTTAGAGCAACACGAGTTCCTATCTTTGTATTTAAACTCGATGTTTTATTATCAAGAGTCTTCCAAGCAATGTCAGAGACAGGATTTACGAGATAGATCTTAGCCCTTGAAACTTCTTTATCTTTTTTATCTCGGACTACAGCATAATACTCAGTTTCCTGGTTTTTCTTTTCAATATCAGGTAACTCATAGCTAATCGAAGGTTTCGTTCCCTGTGATATGGCCAACATTTCGAGAGTAAAAACAAATAAGCTTGTTTCTTTTCCGCTGATATATCCTAAGCGAAACATAGGAAGTGGAAAATCTACTTTTTTAGCTTTTTTTGCTGCAATAAAACCATCTTTTAAAATAATCTTTAGATTATCTTTTTTACGTCTACGAAGATTTTGTAATCTTGAGTTGATAAACTCTAACAGGCCTTTGGCATAAGATGTTTCGACTACATAATTCTTTTTAATCTTATTTTTTCCCATTTTAGGAAAATTTGAATAGTTCTTTGAAAATGATTCATGTTTTGAATTATATGTTGGATAAAGATTATAATTTTTAAATAAAACCTTTTTAGCATCTTTATAGAGTTGTTTAGCAATGTTTTTATCGGCCCTTGTACCTATTTGTTCATGGATGAAAGCACCAAGTATTTTGGCCATAAGGTCTGTCTTGTAAGTGCTTTTACCTTTATGTAACTCCTTATAGTTCTCTAGTAAGCTATCCCACTCTAAGATCATGGCACGAGAAGAAAAAAGGTGTTGACGCCTCTCTTTATTACTTAAGATTTTTTCAGGAATTTTCTTTTCTCTTAGTTTACCATTATCTAGTTTTTCAAATAAAGAATAAGCTTCATACTTTCCGTGAATATATATATTAAAATGAACCAATGCTAAGTAGAATCGAAGCATGGATCGTTCATATTTTTCACCGTAATAATTATCTTGATTAGCATTTGAGATGGCAGCTTTTAAGGCTTTTGTTAAACTTTCAGTATATAACTTATCACTTAACTCTTTAGCTGCATCAAATGTTCTTATAGACTGGTAATAAAATCCCTTTAGATAGTATAAGTTTCCCAACTCAAGTTTTTTGAGAAGAAGGGATCTTTTTTCAGGAAAAAAGCCATCTCCTTTTACAAGTTCGATGGCCTTCGTTATTTTTCCATTTAAAGTAAGTCTTTTTAATTCTTTCTGGGCATCTCTGTTTTTCCTAGTAGAAGCACAACTTGAGACAAGGATGCAGATGAGAACAAAACTAAATTGTTTAATTAACATCTTTTACCTTTTACCACCCCATTGATTTTTTATCAGAGTATTTGTTTATTTTTACTCTAGTTCTTAAAACCTCAACAGCCGACTCAATATCAGTCATACGAAGATTTACTGAGTACTCTTTGATAGTCTTACCACCACGAGACTTTGGCTTCATGCGAATAGCACCAAAAATGAGAAGGTCAGCACCAGCTTGCTTACCGATTGACTTAATTTGTGATGGATCAACCATCCCATCATTTTGGTATTGAATCTCATTCAAGATTTTATCTCTGGCAGCAGCATCAATTAAGATATACTCACCAGAAGCTGAAAACTCATTTAAAAGCTCATCATTCATATCTTCAATTGGAAAGTATGCTTCTGAAGTCATGTTCTGTACTTCGGAAATAAAAAGCTTAGGTGTTCTTCCTAATCTCCTTAAATACTTTCTAAAACCTTTATGCTTTTCAATTTGTTTTAAAACATTCTTGATTGAAATTTCTGTATCTTTAGCTACCCACTTATCTGTGATTTCCATAGCTAGTTCATCTGATTCTTCAGCTGATACTCTTTTTGCCTTAAAG
>CAXGOD010000199.1:0-4898 GCA_964011245.1 uncultured Bacteriovoracaceae bacterium
TATCAGAGCCTACAATCTCTGCACCTTCAATTCTTCTACTTGTATAGGAGTAATGGACTCCCATATCTACATAGGCATGAGCGATACTAGTTGTGAACATTATTAGCAAGAGACAAACTTTCATCTTTCGCATGCGACTTCCTTGTTGCAATAAAAACTGACACAGAAATTCCAATACATGCCAGCATAATTTTTAAACCATAATGAATGGGAGCAAATACTATACTCGCTCCCATGACAATCCATAATACGATAATCGCTGTAACTTTCGCCTTTGGTCTGATTACCTTATGAGATTCCCACTCTATTATAGCATTTCCAAAGTATGGTAAGGAAGTGAGCCAAGAATGCATCCTTGGAGAGCTTTTACTGAACAAAAATGCCGATAAAATCATAAAGGGAGTGGTTGGAAGTATTGGTAAAAAGGCACCGATAACTCCAAGAACAAAGCTTGTCCACGCTAAAATGTACAAAATTGGTTTGGTAATATGCCTGACCATATTAATTAAACTAACTCAAGTGGCGTTAATCTCTTACCATGAGTTTTAACAATCTCACCTTGGCAAGAAAGAGCTGTTGTACTTGTAACTTTTAAATCAACCCATTGCCATGTAAGGTCCGTTTTTTCATTTTCTGTTTTAAAGTGAATGATACGAAAACAGTCAGTTCTACCCTTCCATTTTTTTTCACCTTTCATCATTCCAAAACCTTCAACTAAAACTCGGTAAGTCTTCCCAACCATATCTGCTCTTACATTAGCTTGAAGTTCTAATTGTTTTTGTTGAATTTCTCTTAAACGACGCCCTCTAATATCTTTTGTTAGAACATCTTTCATACGAGCTGATTTTGTACCAGGACGCGAAGAATAGTTATATGAATAGATAAAGTCATAACCAGCTTTTTGCAGAAGATCTAAAGTTTCTCTATGCTCTTCTTCTGTTTCATTTGGAAACCCAGCGATGATATCAGTTGAGATAACAATGTCTGGATTAGCAGCTCTGATCTTTTCTAGTCTTTCTAAATAATGCTCAACTGAATATTCTCTTAACATTCTTTGAAGCACTGTATTTGATCCCGATTGAACAGGAAGGTGTAGGTGGTTAGAAAGCTTCTTACTTTTTCCATGCACTTCAATTAACTCATCTGAAATGTCATAAGGATGAGAAGTCGTATAACGAATAATCTCTAGACCATTTATCTTCTCTAACTCCATAATTAGTTGAGCTAATGATTCCCCATTTTTCTTTCCAAATGAATTAACATTTTGCCCTAGCAAAGTAACCTCTTGAACACCTTCATACTTAACCATACGAGCAACATCATTTACGATTTCTGCTACAGCACGGGATTTCTCTCTTCCTCTAGTGAAAGGAACAATACAGTATGAACAGAATTTATCACATCCTTTAATAATATTAACAAAGGCCTGTGGAGAACCTGGAGTTCTTTTAGTTTCGATAGAATAGTTATCACTTCTATCCCAGCTAGTGACAGAAAACTTTTTGTCTCCGGCGTATGAGCGATAAACCATCTCTCCGATATTATCAATAACATCAGTTCCAAAAGCAAAGTCTAGTTGTTTGTATTTTTTAAGTAACTCTTTTGACTCTGTCTGAGCGATGCATCCAGCAGCTGCAATTTTAACTTCACGAGCAGCTTTATCATGCTTTGATCCTCCTAAATGAGAATAGAACTTTTGATTCGCTAGATCTCTAATAGCGCATGTATTAAACACCATGAAATCTGCTTCTTCTCTATCTTCTGTAAGCGAAAAATTAAGTGGTTTTAGATTTGCTACCATTCTTTCTGTATCATGGTAGTTCATTTGGCATCCGTAGGTTTTCACCCACATTTTTCTTGGAGGAAATTCAATCCCGCCAACTAATTTATTTCCGTTATCCAAAGTTTGGATATCATTGATATTTACGTCCATAAGTTCACCCTGTTTATTGGTCTTATATAGTTAAAATGTGAGAGCTGAACTTAGCAGAGGTGACATGTCTCGTCAAGAAAGAGGTATGCTATACTGAGATCATGGAAGACAAGGAAAAAAGAAAAGAGAGCAGTCATTTGGGGAAGGGATTATCTGTAGTTATTATACTCCTTGCCCTTGTTATTCTTAATTACAATAAGGAAACTCTACCAGCATCCACGAGTAGTCCTGCCAACTCTCAAAAGGAAAGATTAAATCAACCTACAATTAGGCAGGAGGCTAAATCACAAAGTCCTCAGGATCATGATTAAAAGTGAAGCTTAACAGAGAATACGCAGAACTCTGAAGTACATTATTCCAAAAAGGCGCTCAATTATGAGAATTGGAGTCATCAGGAATTAACTTTTGGATTACTTGGGGCTTCATTTGCAGGTCTCGACTTCGTAATTGTAAAGGCCTTGAGTTTTCAAAACGAAATGAAACTTTTAGCCAAGGTAAATATATTAATTATAAACTTGTTGAATATGATGAGTATATTAATGGGGCTTTAGAACCAATAAGTATTGTCTTTTCTGCCCCTGACCAACTTGGAACAATATCATTTTGGATAGATGGAGAAGTTGTTGCAAGTATCGACTTTGAAGATAACCACGTTAGTGAATTTCATATTAATCAATCTGAAGTAAAGAAAATGTGGCCTTAATTAATTAAGGATGTACCTTAACCCCTTGCACCTTAACGTTCTTCGTAATACCTACATAGAACCTAGAAATATCAGTAATTGGGCTTCTACCACTAACTTTCTTGTTGAATATTAATAATCGAGCAAGAGAAGTCAGGGAAGAAAATGAATTCCTATAAATACCCGTTGTATAGTTTTTACTTATATCAAGAACTTTTAAATCTTCTAGTCCCTCAAAGTATGAAGGAATTATTTCTTTAAGATTATTTCCATCAACATATAAGCGAACTAGTCCATTTATTGGTTTAAATGTTTGGGGCTTAAAATAGCTAATATCATTCTCACTAAGATAAAGCTCTTCTAATTTATCAAGCCCACTAAAAGCTTGAACATCAATATCTGAGATCATGTTTTGTCTTAAAGAAAGAAATTTTAAAGACTTCAGTCCATCAAATGTTCCATTATGTAACTGCGTTAATTTATTTTTGTGCAATGATAAAGTTTGTAGTTTCTCTAAGTATTGGAATGCCCCAACTTCAATAGATTCAATATTATTCCCAAAAAGAAAAAGACGTTTTAGTTTTAAACCGCTTTTAAAGTTTGAAGCTTCAATAATTGTAATTGAATTTAGCTCTAAGTTAAGCATTTCAAGCTTACCTAATTCGTATAACAAGCTTTTGTTAATACTCGTTAATTTATTTTTAGATAAATCTAAACTAATCAATGATGGAAATTTTTTAAATAGACCATTTGGAATTGAGTCTATTTTTTTATTGCTTAAGTTTAATCTCTGAACTCTATTAAGTTCATTTTGAGAAACTAATTCGCAGTCAGAAATATTTAGAACTTCTGTTATAACCTCACCGATCTCTCCATAACTACATAGATCTACGGACTGAGCTTGAACAGTTGTACTTAAAAAAAATAGGGCAACAAATTTATATAACATTGATGGATAATGTCATAATTCAAGCAACCTGAAAAGTCTTTGAAGACTATGGAAGTAGTTGATTTTTTGAAGGATTAACAGTTAAAGTTCTTCTCACCATCTTCATCTAAAGTATATTTAGGTTCAGCTGTCTTTTTAGGCTCAGGTTTTTGACCTTTTGCCTTTGGTGCTTTTGCATTCCACTCTCCACCACCGATTTTTTCAGTCGGCCCATAAAATCTTTGGTAACGACCTTGACGGTTGAAGTCTGATTGAGCTGTTGTTCTAAATTTATCATGGATTTCATTTTTATCTGCACAATTTACACAAATCCACTGAGCATCAATTCTTGAATTTTTATGTTTGAAATTTTCGACATCAGGTTGAGTTGTTTCACAAACTTCACAGAAGTTTCTTTTTTCCTGAAACTTTTCAACTTTTGTTTTGTCTTTCTTATATTTTGATTTTCTTTCGTTCTCAACTTTAGAAGATTTAAGGCCTGCTTTTAACATCGCTTCTTTTAATGACATTTTTTTCTCCTAACAAATATCAATCCAATAACGTCTACAGATTTGTTTACCATCTGCTCGAGTCACTTTATTCTCTAACACTCCACCATTTTTTTCAATAGTTTTCCAAGAGCCTATATTGTCATCGTCACAAGTGACTAAAACTCTGTTCAGCTCTAGATTATTTTTACAATATTCAAGCGAGAGTTTCAAGATCTCTGTTGCATATCCCTTACGGCGCTGGTCAGGCATAACGCCATAGCCAATATGTCCACCTTCATGCAGCAAAAAGGCGGTTAGCCCATGTCTAATGGAAGTACGCCCTATTATTTCGTTGCTTTCATTAAAAGCAAATAAAAAGGTACATTGTACATGTCCCTGGGGCACGCCATAACCTTTCTCCATCCGAGGAAGAAAATTAATTAATTTATCTAAATCCTTTTCAATTATGGTTTCCCAATAATGAACTAATCCCCAATGTTCCGCCCATTCGTTATGGCAGGCCTTTTCCAGCTCAGCTTTGTCTCCATCATTTGGGTATCTTAATGTGATCACTAAATAATTCCCCTAGTAACAGCTAAGTAGAAAATAAGATTAAATAAAAAATGTAAAAAGATCGGTTCATAAACTGCACGAGATTTAAGTCTAGACTTGGCACATAACCATCCTAGAAAAAAAGTATATACTAACTGAGCTATTATAAATGACTTAAACTCAGGTGGTAAAAACCATATTGCTGGTAAATGGGAAAGACTAAATAATAGTGAGTTTAATAAAAGGTTGTGATTGGTGTTTCGAAAATATTTATTAAACACTCCATAAAAGGCATGTCTAAAAATTAACTCT
>CAXGOD010000200.1:0-4851 GCA_964011245.1 uncultured Bacteriovoracaceae bacterium
ATAGCTGCAAACATCTCTTTTGCTCTTTTGTATTCATGCGGTTTTAGAAATCACTCCAAATGGGGCTAAAATTTATGATATGAATTCTAAAAATGGAACCTATGTTAATGGAAAAAGAGTTGTCGCTGAATCTATTAATGTTGGAGACAAAGTAAGTTTTGGAAATATTCATTTTACTTTTCAAAGCTATGAAGAGGCGCCAGCACTTCCTCCGGTACTTGATGTATTAGAACCTCAAAAAGGCGAAGCTTCAATTAAGAAGTTAACTACTGGGCTGCCTACAGCTCCAAAGTCTCCATCAGAACTTCCGAAAACTCCTGGCCCTAAAGAAGAAGCTACTGAGGAAGACGCTCCGTATATTGTCTACCCATTAGGATCGGACCCAGATTCAGATTATAGTGAGTATATATTTGAAGATGTTGAAGAGTTAGTGCCAATTTTTAAATATGACCATGGAAAACAAGCAGTAGAAATAATTATATTGTTCAACGATAAGGTTTATAGTGTAGATTATCTTACTGAAAAAGATGGAATGTACAAGATTGTTGGTGCAAATGCTAAAAACTCTGAACTTGAATTCGCTTACCTTGGTAAAAATGATAAACTTCCATTTGTTGAGATAAAAGCTGGGAATTGTGTTGTTCATAATCTTCCCGGTTATTCGGTACAGCATTTAACAGAGAATGAAGTTGTTGAGCCTAAAGAAGCGAGAGTAAATATTCAAGGTGAAGATGTTCTTCGTTTGGAAAATGGTCATTTAGAAATATATGTTAGAAGAGTCTCTGCTCCTCCTAAAGTAAAGCCAGCTCCATTTTTTAGAAGGGATCAGGGATTAAAAAAGTATCTACTATTAATTCTGCTATTTACATTCTTGCCACTACTTGCACTAAACTTATACGAAGTGGATAAAGAACTAGATAAAGAAAAAGATCCAGAAAGAATTGCAAGAATTCTTTATAAGCAGCCTTTGAAAATATCAAAGAAAAAAGCCGTTGAGAAAACCAAAAAGGCAAAGTCTAAAAAACAGAAAACGAAAAAACTAGTAAAAAAGACTAAGCCTAAAAAACCAACACCAAAGGTTGCTAAGAAAACGCCTAAGAAGAAAGTTAAGAAAATAACTAAAACACCAGGTAAGAGGACAGCTAAGAAAGTAGTTAAGGTTAAAAAGGTGAAAAAACCTATGCCAAAGCGTAGAAACAAACCAATGAAGTCGACTAGTAGCAGGTCAAGAACAAAACTTGCGAAAACGACTCGTACGAGAAAAGCGACAACTCCTAAGAAAACAGCTGGTGCGGTAGATGTATTTAAGAACTTCTCATTCAAGTCGACTGTTAGAAACAATATGGCCAAGGGGGGAACGATAAGAGGTGCAACTACAAGTGCTTCAAGTTCAAGTAAAATTGGTACTGCTTCAATCGGTTCCGGTGTATCTACTAACGTTAGAAAGGCTGATGTTGGAACACAGATTGGAAGCCTAACAGGTGCTACTGTTGGTAAACTTACACAAACTAAAGGGGCTGAAGGTCTATCATCTAAGCGTGGTATCTTCACTGCGGGGATTCCGTCAGAAACAGTAGTTTTAGGTTCAATGGACCCTGATATTATTAGAAGAATTTTAAGAGAACATATTCCTCAGTTTAGATATTGTTACCAAAAAGAGCTTGATAGAAAAGCTGGTAGAGATATTTCTGGAACTATAGGCCTTGCATTTACAATTGGAGCTTCAGGACATGTTTCTAAAGCCGGTGTATCAAGAAGCTCAAACCTTCCTGGACACGTTAGAAAGTGTGTTGTTAGAGTTCTAAGAGGTATTCAGTTCCCAAGACCAATGGGTGGCGGAACTGTAGATGTTAAACAACCATTTAACTTTATGCCTAAAAGATTATAGTGAAAAAAACAATTTATATCATTTTACTCTTATCTCTTATCTCTTGTGGGTCTTTTGGAAAGAAACCAACAAGAGGTAAGGATATCAAAGATACATTTAAACTCGCTACTTCTGATATTAAGAGCTGTTATCAAAGATTGATTGATAGTGGACATGAAAACAATATCAAAGACAAGGTAATGGTTAGAGTTCATGTTAACGATTTAGGCTATACAACTAAGGTTGAAAGGTTATCAAAACACAAACTAGAAATGAACTTTTAGAACTGTTTTAGAGAAAGCTTGTTTTCATATCAGTTTCCAAAGAGTAAAGATGGACTAACTATTAAACAACTATTTAATTTTTATGTTAAAAAATAACTATCTTTTTATATTACTATTACTTGTTTCTTGCTCTCAAGCACCAGTGAACAAAAAGCAAAACTCTATCTGTCCTGAAACGAATCAAGAAATTGAAAACAGGCACGTTGTTATGTCTGCCAAGTCAAAATCTGGATCTTTGGCCAGATGCTTTAAGAATTATTTGAAATTTGAAGAAAATAAGAAGCAATCTTTTAAAGTTTGTAATGTAATCAATGTTGCAAAGAACGGAAGAGTTACATACTCTAAGGCCTTTGGGTTAGGTAAGCGACTTCCAAAAGACTTTAAGATGTGTTTAGAGCAAGAATATTGGATGATGAACTTCTCAAAACTACAGCTTGATAAGCCTGCATATATCAAATTCCCGCTAGAATTTAAGTCAAAATAAGAAAAAATGCTTACATTTAGACTGTGATGTTAATGATTTCAATAGGTGTCATGTCGCACCCTTTGACGCAAGTCTGACTGTTTGTTAAAAAATAAGTGGGGGAAAATTTTGAGGCGACAAGGAATGCAAAAACTTATTTTTTTTTACACCTGTATTATGGGAGCATTAATTCTCTCAAAGTTAACTATTTGGTATTTTAATTTAATGTAGAGGTCTTTACTCTTCACCCATAACAACAAACTTATACTCTTTAAATCCAGCCGTTGCACAGGTATACATAACTCGTTTAAGCGATTTGTACTTTAGTGATTTATCAATAATTAAATTGGCTGTTCCACTAAACTTCTTTGCAGCATTATTAGTTTGAAGTGCTAGTTTTTTAATTTCTTCTTTCTTTCTAGTTAACTCATTAAATAGGGGAATGATTCGTCTTCCACCATGGTCATATAAGGATTTTGGAAGATTTGTTGTATCTAGTACGGCTTTGTTATCAACCCAAATCTTGTCTTTGGAAACTTGAATGATAACCCCTGGATTATTACCTGTGCTCGATTTCGACTTTGGTAGTTCAATTCCATCCGGGATGGTCATTGTAACACCTGAAGAGTTATAACTCTTAATAAGGAAAATAAGAAGGATAACAAGGATGTCGAGTAGGGATGTGATATCCAGCTCAAACGCCTCTTTAGCGCCTCTTCTTTTTCTATTTCTTATTGATCGATTTCTTGCCATAGTTAGCTCATTATATTCCCAAACATGATTTTACTGAAAAGAGTTTTAACTTGTTCATCAATTCCTTCTTTGTCTTTTTTAAAGATAGAATCATCTGTTTTTTCAAGCATTCTTACAGCGTCCATTATTTTTACAATCTCTTCGTAGCTTAGGTCTGTTATAGGTTCAAAAACAATTGTCTCTTCCTTAACATTTCTTTTCTTGATCTCTACAAGCGTATCGTGGAGGGCAAGTAAGTTATAGCTGCCCTCTTGGTTTTTTCTAATTGATTTATAAGTTCTAGCGGGAACACCTGTTTTAATTGTAAAACCTTTTTTCGAAATCAAAAGAGTAAGCGCCAATGGCTTTTTCTTAGTTTTTGGAGGTTCTTGATTCGACACTATCGGTACATCACTTCCAATTTCGTAGATTTTTACAAACTGCGCAGACATCAATAAGAAGAAAATTAAGATAAAGATCGCATCTAATATTGGAATTAGATTTAATTCTTGTTTCTTCTTCTTTGTTCGTCTACTCGTTGGTGCTCTATAGCTCATTTTAAATCCTAATTAATCTTCGATTTGCTCTTTAGTACCTAATAAGTCTAAAAGCTTTACGCTAAACTCATCAATCTCACTTACAATCTTGTCCGATTTAGCAGTTAGAATTGCGTGGATAACCATAATCGTAATTGCTGAGAATAATCCAAGTGCCGTTGTATTCATGGCCTTAGAGATACCAGCTGCAAGTAACTCAGCCTTTTGAGCTGGATCAACATCTGCAACTGCTGCGAATGTTTGGATTAGACCTTGAATCGTTCCTAGTAGACCAAATAGTGTTGAGATATTTGCTACTAGTTGAAGATAGTTAAGTCTTAATTCAACTTTTGGAACAACTTCTAGAGCTGTTGCATCTAGTGCATTTTGGATTTGCTCAGTACCTTGATTCGCTCTTTTTAATCCACTCTTTAATACTTTTGGTAGAGCAGCGATTGAACCAGAACAAACTCTAATGGCACCTTGAATATCGTTAGATAATACATACCTTTGAATTTCATTCATAAATGATGGGCCATCAACGTCGTAGTTACGTGATAACTTTTTGAACCTTTCTAATGCAATGGCAATACCTACTCCCCATACACCTAGAATAACAAACATGAAAACTCCACCGCCTTGTATAAAGCCAGCAAGTTGATTGATTACGCTCGAACCTTCCATGGTTTCTCCTAAAAAAAATTGTCTTTATTACTTATTATTGTAAGCCATTATTATTACGATATCGACGCGGATACTTTTTGCCGATTTTCAGTGACTTAATCATTACTATACGTAATTACTCCACAATGGTAGTAATTCACTAAGTAGGAGTGTAGAAGATGTTTTCAAAATTAAAGTCTATGGTTGGAAGTAAACCTGAGTTATATGATAAGCCTTTAGGTGAATACTGTGCAGATATGAAGACAGCAATAAATAACCCTCCAAATAGTTTTTTTTCGAACAGAA
>CAXGOD010000201.1:0-4839 GCA_964011245.1 uncultured Bacteriovoracaceae bacterium
TCACGGTCAAACTTATTAATAAAAGTTATAACAGGTGTATCTCTTAGACGACATACATCCATTAACTTTTCTGTTTGTCCCTCAACACCTTTAGCACCATCGATCATCATAAGAACTGATTCAACCGCCGTTAAGGTTCTGTAGGTATCTTCTGAGAAATCTTTATGTCCAGGAGTATCAAGAAGATGGACTGCACGGTCATTATACTCGTAACTCATTACAGATGAGGTAATCGAAATCCCTCTATCTTGTTCCATTTGCATCCAGTCAGATTTTGCAAATTCACCAGACTTCGCTTTAACTTTTCCTGCCTCTCGAACAACACCACCAAACCAAAGAAGTTTCTCTGTAACAGTTGTCTTCCCCGCATCTGGGTGAGAAATAATAGCGAATGTGCATCGAGTCAAGTTATCCATAAAGCTAATACCTTTTAAATATTTGTTATCACAGAGTTTTACCAGAAATATGCTGTTTTTGCTTTAGTTTTTTCCTAAGAAATTTTGTGCTATAAGCTGTTAAAACTAAAGGATATTTTGAACTCTCCAATACTATTAACAACAGCGAATGCCAGATTCTCCCATTCTTCTATGGGGCTTAGATGTGTATTTGCAAACCTTGGGTCTCTGCAAGATCAAGCTAAGATTCTTTAATATACCATTAAAGATACCTCTCAAAGTATTGTGGATGATTGGCTTTCTCATAACCCCCAAATTATAGGTGTTGGTATTTATATTTGGAATATTGAGATTATGAGTGAAGCGATTAAACTTTTAAAATCAACTCACCCAAAGATAGTGATTGTCGTTGGAGGCCCAGAAGTTAGCTACGGTGTTGAAGATGAGTTTTCTTTTTATATCGATTATATTATTCAACTAGAAGGAGAAGTGGCACTTAGAGAACTTTGTACAAAGATCTTAGAAGGAGAGTTGCCTAAAACGAAAACGATTAGATCAGATGTCCTAGACGTTAATAGCATAAAAATGCCTTATGAGTTTTATAGCGATTCGGATATTCTAAATAGAAAAATTTATGTAGAGGCCTCAAGAGGTTGTGCCTTTAAATGTCAGTTCTGTTTATCCTCATTAGATGCAGGAATTAGAAACTTCGAGATTGATCAATTTCTAAATGAAATGCAAAAGCTTCATGACCGTGGTGTGAGGCAGTTTAAGTTTATTGATAGAACATTTAATTTAAATATAAAAATCTCGATTCAGATTCTAAAATTCTTTATCGATCTTGATCCAAAACAAGAGTACTTCCTTCATTTTGAGGTTATCCCTGATCGTTTACCACCTGAGCTAAAAAAGTATGTGCAAATTTTTAATCCAGGTGTCTTACAATTTGAGGTTGGGATTCAAACATTTGACCGTGATGTTTCTGATAGAATCGGTCGTCGTCAAAATAAAGAAAAGGCCATTGAAAATTTAAAGTTTTTAAGACATGAAACCAATGCGCACTTGCATGTGGATTTGATTATTGGACTGCCTGGAGCGGGGTTAGAAGTATTTAAAAAAGATTTAAATGATTTAATTGCTATAGGTCTTCAAGAAGTTCAAGTTGGGATATTAAAATTATTAAAGGGGACTCCTATTCATCAACATATTATGCCTTTTAATATGGTCTTTGATAGACTTCCTCCTTATGAAATCGTTTCAACAAAAGATATCGATACTGAAGAAATGAGCAAGCTTCGTGCTTTTCACAAATTCTTTGATAAGTACTATAACTCAGGTAACTTTCAATTAAGCATGAAGTTTCTTTTTGAGATATCAAATCCTTTTGATGAGTTTTATGCATTATCTCAATTTACTCTTAGAAAATATGAAAGAACTTATGGTATATCATTAGATCAACTATCAGAGTCTCTTTATGCATTTTTAGTAGAGGTGAGGAATATAGACAAAGTACAGGTCCGAGAGATGATTCTAAAAGATATTCTTTCTAAAAAGGGAAGAAAAGTTCCAAGTTTTCTAAAAGACTATGAATTGGGTCTTCCAGAGATAATTCAAAAAGACTCAACTGGATCTTTAACTAGACAATCTAATTACTAGTGCTTAATAGCTCTTCTATTAAAATAAGCAGAAATATTATCTATATTTTAAAAAGAATCATGTTTCTAAGTAACATTCATCTGGAATCTCTTTTTTTATTTTCTCATGTAGCTTTAGAAACTTAGACCTGTGAAGTCCAAACTTCATATGATGATCATATAAGTAGCATCAGCTGTTAGTGTTAATGAGACAAGCATTGGAATCCAAAAAATAATAAGGGCTTGAACTGGTCTATGAATAGTTAGTCGCCTAGAACAAATAAAGTAATAATTCTCATTTTAATAAATTATTTTAACTCTTTAGGATGTTTTTATTCAACTTGGAAACAACGGAAATAGCTTGTTGCTCAAACATCAAAAGCATAACTGAGTCTACTCATTTATTTCATATTTTCCATTTTAACGTCTATCTTAAGTTCTTCACTCGCCCTTAGCATTTGAAATGTTTTTTGAAGCTCATCAATTTTTTTAGATGTAACACGAATTTTTTCATCAAGATATTGTGAGCTTACCTTAAATTTTGAATTTTTGATGAGTTTATTAATGATTTTTCCATTTTCTTTATTAATACCAGAATTTAAAATAATACTTTGTTTATACATCTGGTTACCAGTTGGCACCATCTTTTGAACATCTAAACATTTAAGACCAAGTCCTCGTTTACTCATACAGCTATAGAAAATAGACATCGCCGCTTCTATTCTCATTTCGGTTTCAGCAATAACTTCTAGTTCTTTTTCACCCTTAAGCTCAATACTGCATTTTGAACCTTTAAAGTCGTACCTACCAGAGATCTGTTTTTGTGCCATATTAAGTACATTTTTTAATTCACCCATATCTAGAGATGAAACTAAATCAAATGATGCCATGCGTAGTCCTTATTATTTTTTTTATTTACTATACTTTAACCATTTCTAACCAGTCTAGGTTATAATTCGTTTATGAAGAAAAAAACTTTATTGGCCATATTAGGTGGTTTGTTTGGTGTGTTTTATATTTTGAATCCTACCGCTGGAGTGTTAGAACTTATCCCTGATAATATTCCATTTATTGGTAATATGGATGAAGCAGCTGCAGTTGTATTGATTCTTGGCGCTTTAAGGCATTTTGGTATTGATCTTACGCGATTTCTTAATAAAGACAAAGATGTATCGAAAGATGTAAAAGATCAAAAATAAAAACCACATTTAGCTAGATTTATTAAGTCAAAGTTAACTCCTTTAGACTCGGCCATCGTAATTAGTTATTTTTTAACAACAACTAAACCTTGTTTTTGAAGTAATCTTTCCATTTCTTTCAAGTTTGTTCATTTGTTTAACAAATGATTTTGTATATTTATTTACATAAACAATCATTGCAATTTGTCTCTTTTGAGCTTTTTCAATTTGATTATCAAGCACCTAAATGTTCTTAATTTTGAAGCCTTAGACTCTTGAATTAGGTTTTATATTCACTAGCACTAGCAATTCGTGGTTGGAAGATAAAAATTATACAGACTAGTAAAAGTTAATAGCTGTCCAAGAAACTCCATAATACCTACCTAGGCGAGTTACTTTTTTTAGAGTTTCGATGCCCTTTTATTATGAAATGAAATATAGTTGGTTATCATAGGTTAATTAATCCTCTATACTTATAATCAGGTATACAACTCTTATACTGCTTAATAAATTTATTTACTCTTGTTTCAATGATGAAAACTGATAAAATTTATTATGTCTAAAAATGTATTTGATTCACTTCATACCGATTTATTTGAGTCCTTAAAAGTTGGGCTGGCCATATGTGATATGGAAGGAGTTCTTTTATTTGTTAATGAGGCCTATGCAAACTTAATTGGTTATACCAAGGAAGAAGTTTACAGCTTAAGCTATTGGGATATAACACCAAAAAAGTATGAATATGAAGAGGGTGTTCAACTTGAGTCACTTTCTACAAAAGGCGAGTATGGACCATATGATAAAGAGTATATTCATAAGTCTAATAAACGAATTCCAGTTCGCCTTAATGGAAAAATAATTGATATTAATGGGACTAATTATATCTGGTCCTCAGTAGAAGACACTAGTTTCTCTAAAACAAAAGAAGTTATAACAGAACTTGAAAATAAAAAGCATTTAATAGAAGATTCTATTAACGAGATCTTTATATTTGATGCTGATAACTATAAATATTTATACACCAATGATGCAGCTAGAAAAAATATAGGATATTCAACATCAGAGATATCTGACATGACTCCTGTGGATATAAAACCTTACTTTGATCAGGATCTTTTTACTGAATTGGTACAACCATTAGCTACCTTTAAACATGATAAAATCTTTTTTGAGACAGTTCATGAGCGAAAAAATGGAACTCATTACTATGTGGATGTTCATCTTCAGCTAAAACATTATAATGGGCGAGCTGCATATATTGCTATTATTTTAGACAACACCGAAAGAAAACTTAAAGAGATTGAGATCACAAAAGCAAAAGAAGAAGCAGAGAAGGCCCTGGAATACAAAAACCAATTTGTAGCTAATATATCTCATGAAATTAGAACTCCAATGAATGGTATTATCGGAATGACAAATCTTTTAAGCAAAGAAATTAAAGATGAAGAACTTCTACATAAAATTCAAGTTATTGATCGAAGTGCAAATTCTTTGATGAGTATTATTAATGATATTTTAGATTTCTCTAAGATTGAAGCAGGGAAGCTTAGTATTGAAAATATAAATTTTAATTTAGGTGCTCTCATCGATGATATTATAGAAATATATAAAGCTTCTTTGTCTGATAAGATG
>CAXGOD010000202.1:0-4816 GCA_964011245.1 uncultured Bacteriovoracaceae bacterium
CCTAGTGGAAGGTTGTTGATAGTTGAGTGCTGAACGATTCCTGCTTTATCAATTAAGAATAATCCTCTTAGAGCAATAGACTCATTATGAAGAACTCCATAGTCTCTAGCGATATTTTTAGTAACGTCAGCAATTAGAGGGTAATCGATTTGCCCAATTCCACCTTTTTCAACTGGAGTGTTTCTCCAAGCTAAATGAGAAAAGTGAGAGTCAATAGATACACCTAAGAGCTGAACATTTCTTTCTTTGAATTCAGCAACTTTGCTGTTGAAAGCTAAAATTTCCGAAGGACATACAAATGTAAAATCTAGAGGGTAAAAATAAAGTAGTACATACTGATCTTTATAATCAGCTAGAGTAACATCTTTGAATTCTCCAGTCTCAGTAACTGCAGTCGCCTTAAAATCTGGTGCTTGTTTTGTAACTAATGTAGACATAATTATCTCCTTATGTAGTAATATAATTATTAACGTTGAGTCATTATCGATGAAAATCAATCATAAATACAATTGATTTTTTCTATTATGGTAATAGCTTTTATCTATTAGATAAACAACCCCGTTTTTAGGCCATCTATTGGAAAATTGGAAGAAAAACAGACTTATATACTTAGCATCATCCTTAATTTTATTAAGTTGTATTGTGCTGCGTTTCGTTGGGATTGATGAATATTCATTCTGGCAGGATGAGCTTTCTTTACATTTTCATTCCCAGAAACCAGTAAGTAGGATCTTAGATTATACATTAGACTTCGCTTTTCATCCGCCATTGTTCTATCTCTTTTATAAAATGTGGATTTCATTTATAGAGTTTTCAGAGTTTGCACTTCGAAGTTATCATGTAATATTAGGTGTTTTTGCCTCGTTAGCTCCTCTCTTTTTTTATAAAACGATTGGTAAAAACAAAGCATTAACATATACACTAATTTTGATTAGTAACTTAACTTTAATCAAGTTTTCTCAACAGGCTCTTGTATACGCAACAACTATTCTCTTTTTAATACTTTTTATTTTATTTTATGAAAGAGCTCTAAAGAAGAAAAATTATAAGGACTTCATTCCTGTCGTTATTATTTTAGTTTCAATTAACTATTTGAACTATTTCGCACTATTAGCCGCCAATCTGTATGTCTTTTTTACTATAGTTCTAAACATTAAAGATATGGAAAATGTAAAAAATAATTTATTTCTTATGACTTTCTCAATTGTGAGTTTCATACCATGGGTATTTACAAATCATTTGTTCCGTTCAATTTTAGGTCTCGAGACTCATAGAGACACTATAATCTTTTGGAATCATTCTAGAGCTCTTGTAGACGATATATGGAGAGTGACTTCTTTTATATTCAATTATGATCTTTTATATCTTTCCTTTATAGTCTTAGTTTCCTTATATTCTTTAAGAAATAAATTCTCGGCTATGTTAAAAAACTCTCAAAAAAGAATAGGCTTGCTTATCTTGAGTTATTTTACTTTTATCATTATCGTATCGCTGGGAAATAATTCATTATTTGTTGATAGATACTTCTTGATTCTGATCCCGTTTGTTTTTTATGCATTTGTAAACATTATTGAGACTTATAAAAAAAACACTCAAACTTTTATTCTTACAATCATAATTTTAGTAAATATAATTCCCTTTAACTCTTATAGGAAATTTCTGGGGGATCACGATTATAAATCCCCCTTAATAGAGCTGGCAGCGGAAAAAAATGACTCTAACGTAAAGTTAGTTTTATTTATTTACAATCCAGATTGGTTAAATGGTTATATTGAAAAGTATTCTTTGAGGGGTAAGTATAACATCATAGGGAAAAGAAGTGATTGTCAGTACTCTAGTGCAATAAAAGAAATGGTGAAGACATTAAAAAGAGGAGATATTATTTACCTCACAGACACTGTTTGTCGAAATAAATTTTTGTTAAAATCTCTGTCGGAGAATAATTTATCATACACAACTTCAGAATACACTAAGGTAAGGCTTCTTTATATTAACTAATTGATTTCAACTATTAGCTGCTCTCTTTTTTTGAAGTGTCTAAGCTCTTCAGGAATGGATGCTAGAATTTCTTCCTCAAGCGCATTTAATATTTTTTCCTTTACAATGTTTTTACTGTAGACCAAAGAGACTTCTCTTGTTGGTATAGGTTTATAAAATGATCTTGTGAGTTTCTTATGTGACGGACTTAATTGATCAACGGCCATATGTGGTAAAAGTGTGTAGCCATTACCCTTTAGAACCATATTCTTTAGTGTTTCAAAGTTACCAGATTCAAAATTAATAGGGTTTGAAAGATTAGAATTTTTTCTATTTTGACAGATATTTAAAACTTGATCTCTAAAACAATTTCCTTTGTTTAACATCCAAATCTCTTCAATATTTAAGTCATCTTCTCTGATCTTATTTTTTTTGCTTAAAGGATGTTGATTTGAAGCAAAAAGGTAAAAGGGCTCATAATATAAAGAACGTTCAATTATTTTCTTTTCATGAAGGGGTGTCACTAAAATTCCTGCATCAATTTCATCATTCTTTAATAGATCAATAATTTCTTCAGTCTTATTTTCCTTAATCTGCAGATTCACTTTAGGGTAAGCTTTAACAAATTCATGTACAAACAGGGGAATAACAAATGGTGATAAAGTTGGAATGACTGAAAGTTTAAAGTCTCCAGAAACTTCCCCTTTATTTTCCTCAATAATACTAAATAACCTTTTTTCTTCCTGAATGATAACTCTGGCCTGTTCAATAATGGCTTGTCCCTCATCTGTAGGTTGAATAGGTGACTTAGAACGATCAAATATGGTCACTTCTAGCTCATCTTCAAGCTTTTGCAGTTGCATACTTAGTGTAGGTTGTGTAACAAAGCAAGACTCAGCAGCTTTACCAAAGTGCTTAAATTTATTTACAGCAAGAACATATTCTAATTGAGTTAAAGTCATAGGCCCATATTAACAAAATGATTCTATAAGTAAAAAGAACTTTTATGGTAAACTTAGGACAATGAATGCATATATTTTGACTCTGATGGCCAATTTGTCCTTTTCTCTTGGCTCTCAGTTCTTTACACATTACTCCCGTAAGTTTTCATCAAGTTGGATGAATACATTTAAGGCCCTTGTTGCAGCGAATGCATTTCTTATTACAATACTTGTTACATCAGGCTTCCACTATATCAGTTTTGAGAATTTAGGCTGGTTTTTCTTATCCGGTTTTATAGCTTTAGGACTTGGAGATATTTTATTATTAAAGGCATTTGAAAAAATAGGGGCAGGGAGAACAATGGTTCTTTTTGGGTTTCATCCCATGGTCGTAGGGCTTATCGCTTTTGTTTTATTCGAACAAACTATTGGGATAAATAAGTTGTGGGCAATCCTTTTTTTTATTGGTTGTTTAGTAACTTTTTCTTATGAAACATTTAAAGTGAGTGGAAAATGGGATATTTCAGGTTTGTTATTCGCTTTTGGTGGAATGTTTCTAGATGCAACGGGGTTTTTGATTACTCGTTATGCTTTTGAATTAAATGAGGCAATAACCCCTTTTGAAGGCAATTTTTATAGATGCATTGGAGCCTTATGTTCATATTACGTTATAAGAGGGTTCGCTCCTTTTCAGTTACGAAGTCGTTTTAAGTCATTAAACACAAAATCGAGAATTTATGTCTTTATGGGCGCATTCTTTGGAACCTATTTGTCTCTAGCTCTTTATTTAAATGCCATAAAAATGACCGAGAACTTAGCAACAATATCGGCAATATCAATTACTGGTGTTATATTTTCTTCTACATTCGAATGTATTTGGGATAAAAAACTTCCAAGCAAATACCTCCTTATCTCCTTTATTTTCTTTGGAATTGGGATGTATTTTATCTTTAGTTTATAACTTCTTGAAATATGAATCTAATTTTATTAATACTCAAAAACATATTATTTATCGAAAAATAGAAAAAGAAAAGGCCCTCATGGAGGGCCGGTTATTAAAGGATTGAATTTATTTCTGCGTCTGTATAGCCAGGGTGGTGTGGGTTGACTGGCTCAACTGCTGGGGCTCTTCCTTTTGTATCAGGGTAGCCTCCATAAATATATTGATTAAAGTCATCAGAAAAGTCCATGTTTGAATAATCTTCTAAATCAGACTTAAAATCATCTGTTGTAACTGAAGTAAACTTTCTTTTATAGAAGTAGCCTCTAAGGAAGTCTTTCATTCCTGGTAGCCCAACTTGTTTTAATTGATAGTCAAGATATGCTATAAAAGATCTTCCTTTCTCATATGATCTTTTATCCGTTTTTCTCGTGTAAACATTATGTTTAGCCAGATTTACACTAAAGTAATCAGGTCTAACATGTTGCTGATGACCCTTGTCTCTCCAGCTAGCAATACCTTCATCCATCCAACCTGCATTTCCATCTGCTGGCATTAATCCTTTAGCGAAGTACATATGTTGTAACTCATGACCTAAGGATATATAAGAGGTTGCCGTAGCTCCAACATACTCCATTCCGCCTCTTAGTTTAGTTCCGTAAACAACTAGTTTCGGGTGTGGGTATGGACCGTAATCATTTTCTAGTTCTCTAAGAACCTTATTTGTTTTTCTCTTCATTCTCCAATTTCTATATCTGTAGTTAGAGTAGATAGTTACCGGAACTTTTCTTCCACTTACAGAATTGAATGTGTAATGAAGTCTCCAAAACTTTCTCTTAGGAACAAGATGAAAGAAAACAGATGAGGCTGTATAGTGAGCAGGGTATTTAATTTGAATATAGTTTGGTCCTAATTCTTTTGTTGCACCATTGGCAAAAAAAATATACGCCTTACTTGT
>CAXGOD010000203.1:0-4813 GCA_964011245.1 uncultured Bacteriovoracaceae bacterium
ACCGTGAGTACCATTAAAACTGTTTAGACCATACTGTCCAGAAACAATCGCCGCATCACCAAGGTCTTTAACTAATTCTAGGCCAGTTTTATTGGGCATGTTCTGATCAGTAACGACAACTGATATTTTAACATTGTTCTCTCTTATAAAAATCTCAGCAACTTCAACATCAGTGAAGGCCTTTACTTTTATTCCCTTGAACTCTAATATTGATTCCATGGTAGAAGCTAAATCAGCTTCATCATCAATTAGAATTACATATTTTTCATTGCTATTATTTTCCACACTTTCTTATCGGCTCTTTAACAAATTATATTGAGTATAGCCGTGTATTTCACTTTGTGTTAGGGTTTGTCTTTGGAGTATTTATGCTGAAAAAGGAATATTTAAGAGATCTCTTGCCAGAGGACTGGAAAAGCAAGTTAACACGAGAGTTTGAACTCGAGCATATGAGGGATTTAGTAGAGTTCTTAAATTCACGTATAGAGGGTGGAAATAATGTCTTTCCGCCAAAAGAAGAGATCTTCAGTGCTTTTTCATTTACACCTTTAAACAAAGTCAAAATTGTAATTTTAGGACAAGATCCATATCACGGGGAAGGACAGGCCCATGGTTTAAGCTTTTCAGTTAGAAAGGGCATAAAGGTTCCTCCGTCTTTGAGGAATATGTATAAAGAGATATGTATTGAATATGACCTCGATATGCCAGAACATGGATATTTAGAGTCATGGGCCAACCAAGGAGTTTTAATGCTTAATGCAGTTCTCACTGTTGAAAAGGCTAAAGCGGGATCTCACCAGAAAAAGGGCTGGGAGCAATTTACTGATAAGGTAATTGAAGTTTTAAATTCAGATTGTGAAAATCTCGTTTTTCTTTTATGGGGATCCCATGCACAAAAAAAAGGTAAATCAATTGATAAAGAAAAGCATTTAGTTTTAGAAGGTCCGCATCCGTCACCACTATCGGCCTATAGAGGTTTTTTTGGTTGTGATCACTTTAAAAAGGCAAATCAGTATCTCGTTAAACATAACCAAACTGAAATCGATTGGCGTATCCAGTAATTACCTAGGGACTACACTCAACTATAAAGGCGATTGATGTAGATACAGAGTGTACAAAGAAAATTAATGAAGTTATTAATCAATCGTGTAAGTTAGAAAGTAATTGTTTAGTGCTTAAAGAAGATGAAATGTTGCCATCCGACGGTAATGCTGAAGAGTTATTTCAAAGTGATGGTCTGCATTTATCTAATAAAGGTGCTCAATATATGAGTGATAAAATATGTGAATACCTTTATTTATCTAATTAGTTTTTATAAAGTTTTTTTCTGTCTACTTGTGACCAAGCTTCTGCGATTTGATCTATCTTATCTTCATTGATTACTTTTGTATTTTCAGAATCAATAAACTCTAAGATCTCTGACATTTCAATTGTATCAAAAAATCCATTTACGTCTTGTTTTTCATTATTATTTTTGCCATAAATTACTCCTTTTTATAATTCTAACCCAAACACGTCATTTTACAAATATTAATAACAATTTACTTTGGCCAGGCGTGAGTAGAATACTTTCTTTTCTTTACAACCGAATAGATTTCTTTTTTTACAAATCTCCTTTGATTCTCCTGGAAGGATTGTCACATCTTTCCTACCACCCCAAAAATTTGTATGTTCCTCTACAACTGTTTCAGCAAACTCAAAGCTATTTACAGTCCAGTCAGCTGGGCAATAAACAGAGTCAGCATCAATGTTTGGATCTTTCATAGCATATAGCGGGTCTGAAGTAATTTCCACTTTTTCTTCAGTATCCCAGTGGGGCCCTCTAAAGTTACAAAAGCTTTTTCCTGCGATTGTTTTTACAAAACCATTCTTTTGATATTTAAAAGACTGGTAACAATCTGCATATGTATGGTGATTATCATGTAAAAAGTCTATTTGTGGTGGTGGATTTCCATCTTTTAAACGGAGTGTAAGTTGAAGTTGCATTCCTTCAAAAGTAACTTTGACTTTGTGGTAACCGGCATTTGGATTTTTAAACCTAACAACAAAATTACACTTGTCACCATAGTTAAGTGCTTCAAAGCAGCTTATTCTTGAAACTAATAACTCTTCAGTATCAGAAGTAAAGTTAAAACCAAAGTGACTCATTGTATTTGTACTAAGATTTTTAACCTCTACTAATATTAATTCATCCATCTCGTATTGAGACTTATTTGCTGTTGCACTAAAGTGATTATTTGAGTCTTCATTCTCCTGATCAACTTCAGCTTCAATAGCTGGGGTAGAAGTAACTGTTTGGGCATTATCACTGCTACTTTTTTTACCACAACTAAAAAATAGAATTGCCATCATTAGTATAATTAAATATTTCATAACCGAACTCCCTTGTTGGTTAATACCTATCTATTACACAGCAAGTCACAGGCCAATTATTGACCTCCCAAAAACGGTAACTTACAATAAGATTAGTGGCATTTTGCCTCTGAGTGATGCCATTTTGGAGGGCGTTTTGCGGTTCAACTTATTAATATTATTAACAATTGTTTATTTGTCTTTCGGGTCTGCAAATGCCAAAACAAACTTTGAGGGATGGAAGAACAGCTTTATTAAAAAAGCCGCAAAAAAAGGGATACCTAAGAAGTTCTCTAAAAAAATCTTAGCGGATGTGAAGTTTGATCCAGAAATCATTGAAAAGGATCGTAATCAAATCACTTCAAGTAAAAAGGTAGATTACCAAGTTTGGATAAAGAAATGGTTGCGTAAAAGTCCTTCACGCATTGATGAGGCAAGAGCAAAATTAAAAGAAAATTATGATCTTCTCTTAAAAGTCGAAGAAAGATATGGGGTAGAAAAAGAAGTTATTGTTGCCCTTTGGGGAACAGAAAGTCTTTTTGGAAAAATTCAAGGGGACTATGACCTTTTACAATCTTTGGCATCTTTGACTTATGATGGACGTAGAAAAAAGTTTTTTAGAACCCAGTTGATTTCTGCACTAAGAATAATTTATCAAGGCCATGTGAAAAGAGAAGACTTAAAGGGGAGCTGGGCCGGTGCTACTGGGCAATGTCAATTTATGCCTTCTAATATTCCTGGATTTGCAAAAGACTTTGATGGTGACGGTAAAAAAGATATTTGGAATACAAAAGCCGATGTCTTTGCCTCTATAGCTTATCTTTTAAAAAAAGGTGGCTGGAAGAAGGGTAATACCATAGGCATCTTAGCTCTTGATACCAAAGGTAGAAAATTTAATCTTAAAAAGTATCGCTCAGCTAAAAGCTACAATAGACTTGGGCTCAGAAACCTTGATGGTTCTAGACTGACTGGTAGGTGGAATAGAATCGCAGCTGAAATACCAATGCAAAATTCACCTTTAGTTTTAAGGGGTGGTAACTATGAAGCTTTGATGAAGTGGAATCGTTCAAGTTTATTCGCTGCGTTTAATATTTTATTGATTCAGGGCCTAAAAAAGCCTTAATGACTAGCCGCAGTTAATAGCTTTCTCCCTTCATAAACTATCCTTCTTGGTATATTCTTATAAGCGTTTTAACTTATTTAATTTACTTAAAAAAAGGAATCTTCATGTCTAAGATCATGTATACGAAAACTGATGAAGCACCAATGCTTGCAACTCAATCTTTTTTACCAATTGTTAGAGCTTTTACAAAACAAGCTGGTGTTGAAATTGAACTTAAAGATATTTCATTAGCAGGAAGAGTTATTTCTCTTTTTCCTGAAAGACTAAAAGATGATCAAAAATTGGGGGATGCACTTTCTGAGCTTGGAGTGTTAGCAAATAAACCTGAAGCCAATATTATTAAGCTTCCAAATATTTCAGCTTCTATTCCTCAACTTGCTGCTTGTATTAAAGAATTACAAGCTCATGGTTACGATATTCCTAATTACCCAGAGGACGCTAAGTCAGATGCAGATAAAGAATTAAAAGGAAGATTTGCAAAAGTTTTAGGTTCAGCAGTTAACCCCGTTTTAAGAGAAGGTAACTCTGATAGACGAGTTGCAGCTCCAGTAAAAGAATACGCAAAAACAAACCCACATAGAATGGGGGCTTGGGAGAAGACTTCTAAAACTCATGTTGCTCATATGAGTGGCAATGATTTTTTTGGTTCAGAAAAATCTTATACTTCTGCAAACGCTCAAACAGTTGCAATTTCTTTAAATGGTAAAGAACTTAAAAAAGTTCCTCTACTTGCTGGAGAAGTTATTGATGCAAGTTGTATGGGAGCAAAGGCCCTTCAAGAGTTTTTTGCAAATGAAATTGCAGATGCAAAGCAAAAAGATGTTTTATTTTCAATTCATATGAAAGCAACAATGATGAAAGTTTCTGACCCAGTTATCTTTGGTTACTGTGTAAAAGAATTTTATAAAGATGTTTTTACAAAACATGCTGATACATTAGCTGAGCTTGGAGTTAACCCAAGTAATGGTATCGGTGATTTATATAATAAAATGGAAAATTTAGATGCTGGTAAGAAAGCTGAAATTGAAGCTGACCTTAAAGCTGTTTATGATAAACAACCAAAATTAGCAATGGTTGATTCTGATAAAGGAATCACAAACCTTCACGTACCAAGTGATGTAATCATTGATGCTTCAATGCCAGCAATGATTAGAACTTCTGGGCAAATGTGGGGTCCAGATGGAAAGCAATATGATACAAAAACTGTAATCCCTGACAGATCATATGCAGGTGTTTTTGCAGCTACAATTAATTTTTGTAAACAAAATGGTGCTTTTGATCCAAAGACAATGGGGAATGTATCGAATGTTGGTCTTATGGCCAAAAAGGCTGAAGAGT
>CAXGOD010000204.1:0-4812 GCA_964011245.1 uncultured Bacteriovoracaceae bacterium
CCCCCTTCGAGAAATTTAATTTCTACCTTAAAAACATCATTACTATTATTAAATAAAATTTACAACCAAGGTGTGCTCCGTGAATAGCGAAGTACAAGAAATAGCGATATTTGTTATTGGTATATTTCTTTCAGCCTTTTTTTCTGGAGCAGAAGCAGCACTTATTAGTATTCCAGCTAAAAGAGTAAAGCAGTTGATTGAAGAAGGTGGAAAACGCGCTAAGGCCCTACAGTTTTTATCTGAACATCCAAGTGAGATGTTAACAACAATCCTCATCGGGAATAACTTTATTAATATCTTTGTCGCATCATTGGCAACAACGATTGCACAGAGACATTTTGAAAATGATGCGATTTCTTATAGTGTTGGTGTTACTACAATCTTAATTTTAATCTTTGGTGAGATCATCCCAAAAACCTTTGCAAGAAATCATTCTGAAAGAATGGCCTTTGCAATCATTATGATTCTTCGTGTTTGTTACTTCTTTATGTTTCCAGTTGTTAAGCTATTTATGTTTGTTATTCACGCTGTTTTAGGTGAGAACGCTCAGTTAAATGAAAAACTAGTAACGAGAGACGATATTGAGTTTATGGTCAATGAAGCTGAGAAAGAGCAATCAATTGATTCAAAACATATTGATCTATTAACATCAATATTAGAGTTCCCTACTATTAAAGTAAAAGACATTATGGTTCCAAGAACTAAGGTTAATGCTTTAAAAGTTGATACAAGCTTTAAAGAGATTATGGAACTTGCAAGAGAAGAGGGGCATTCTAGGTACCCCGTTTTTGAAGAGGATTTAGACTCAACTGTAGGTTTTCTTCATATAAAAAATCTTGCTTTTATTGAACCAGAAGATAGAGATAAGTTTAAGATTGAAGAACACATAAATGATGCTTTCTTCGTTTATGAGCATATGAAGATTCAAGCAGTCTTTGATCATATGAATCGTAAAAAAGTCCATCTTGCTCTTGTAAAAGACGAAAATGGGCTGGTTGTTGGTATTGTAACTCTAGAAGACATTATGGAAGAGATCTTTGGGGAAATTCAAGATGAACATGATGATGAAGATGATGGAGTTCCAAAGTTAGATCAAACTCAATTAGATGAAGGTCTAGTTGTTCCTGGTGAAATTACACTTAGAGATTTAGATAATGAATACGATATAAAAATTCCACTTAATGATAACTACTCAACACTTAGAGGTTTTCTTTTAGATATGCTTGGAAATCACTTTCCAAAAGAGGGCGATAATCTTTTCTGGGAAGGTTTATCTTTTACATTAATGAAAGTAGAAGAAAACGAAATCGAAGAAGTTAAAATTGAAAGTACTGATGGTGATAAGCACACGGACTTTTCAAATAATGATGATGAAGTTGTATCACAAGACGAAACTTTTTCTGCCAAGTAGAACGTAATCTTTCTTTCGAAGGAAAGATTACTTATTCTTTAATTTTTTGAATGTAACATCACCTAAAACACGGGCCCGGCAAGAAAGTCTGACTTCACGTCCATCTAGCGAAGCTTCACCATTTACACGTTCGAAGTTCTGTCTAATGGCCTCAATTGTATTTGCCTCAATTTGAGAAGGAGCTTTTAGGTTCTCTTTTCCTTTTACGATTTCAATTCGACATGCCCCGCAAGATCCTGCTAAGCAACCGTGAGGTAGCTTAAGTCCCTGATTATCAAGTGCGTCAAAAATCACATCCTTTTCATTTACTTCGTAAGTCTTTTCTTCACCTTCAATTGACACTATGGGCATACAACTTTCCTCTTTGTAGAACTATAAATGAGTAGTTTAAATTTTACCTGTTTTAGGAATATATTCAAGGGGTTATATCCATGTTTACGTTTGAAAAGTTATACTCAATGGGACACGAAGAAGTTGTTATTTTTAGTGAACCTACTTGTGGGTTAAAAGCAATTGTTGCTATTCACGATACTACATTAGGACCTGCTTTAGGTGGAACAAGAATGTGGCCTTACGCTAGTGAGGAAGAAGCGCTTGAAGATGTATTACGTTTATCTCGTGGTATGACTTATAAGGCGGCTATTTCAGGATTAAATCTTGGTGGTGGTAAAGCAGTAATCATTGGTGATCCAAAAAAAGATAAGTCAGAAGCTTTATTTAGAGCTTACGGGCGTTTCATTGAATCACTAAACGGAAGATATATCTCGGCTGAAGATGTAAATATCTCAGTAAACGATATCGATCATATGTACACAGAAACAAATTATGTTTGTGGTGTTGATAAGGCCCATGGTGGCTCTGGTAACCCTGCTCCTTATACAGCTCTAGGTGTATTTAGAGGAATGCAAGCAAGTGCAATGAAGACTTGGGGGAATAAATCTCTTAAAGGTAAAGTTGTAGGTATTCAAGGTGTTGGGTCTGTTGGTTTTGAATTAGGAAAATTAATTCATGATGATGGTGGAAGTTTAATCTATACAGATATTAATGAAGATAATATTACAAAGTTTCAAGCACAATTTCCGGATTCAAAATTTGTGGGATCGGATGATATCTACTCAGCTGAAATGGATATCTATGCTCCATGTGCTTTAGGTGCAACGATAAATGATAAAACAATTTCACAGCTTAAATGCAAAATTGTTAACGGTGCAGCTAATAACCAACTTGATGAAGATAGGCACGGGAAAATGCTTCAAGAGTTAGGAATTCTTTATGCTCCTGATTATCTGATTAATGCTGGAGGACTTATGAACGTTTCAATTGAATTCGAAGGTTGGAATGATGATAAATCGAGAAGAATGATTGATACAATTTACGATACAACTTTAGATATTTTTAATCTCGCAGATGAAAAAGGAATTCCAGTTAATGAAGCAACTGACCTTTTAGCAGAGAGAAGATTAGAGTCTATGAGAAAGATTCAAACTAACTACCTTGGGCGTGGATCTGATCATAGATTCCCTGGATCTAAAGTTCGTCATAGTAAAATCTAATTGCAATAAGAAAAAAGTATTATATTGTAGGCCCACTTAAATAGGTGGGTTTTTTTATGGAAAAAATTGAAAAATATAATTTACTTGAAAAAACTATTCGCTCTATTTGTGAGGGAGAGGAAGATCTCATTGCAAACCTTTCTAATATTACTTCTCTTATTCATCACGAATTTAATTTTTGGTGGACAGGCTTTTATTTTGTGAAAGACGAACAATTAGTCTTAGGTCCTTATCAGGGTCCTGTCGCTTGTACCCGTATTGGGTATGGAAAAGGAGTTTGTGGGACTGCTTGGGAAAAAGGTGAAACTCAAGTTGTAAAAGATGTTCATGAGTTCCCTGGGCATATTGCTTGTAGTAGTGAGTCTAATTCTGAAATAGTTGTACCTATTTTGGCAAATAATGAAGTTGTCGTTGTGCTCGACATAGACAGTAAAGAGTTTAATACATTCGATGATGAAGATGCACTTGCCTTAAAGAGAGTTTCAAAGTTTATTGCGACATTATTCTAGTGTCACTATGACCCATGTAATCTTGGTGGGCAAGATTTTATCGACTGATATGTCGTAAAGGTGCATAAAAACTGGTTTTTTTCCTGTAAGAGTGTATTAGTTGAATTTAATCCGTTGAAATGTCAATATAGACCCCGAGGAAAACAACAGCCAAGGAAAAGGGTCGTTCATGCAAAAAATCAAGTCAATCTTAGTTTCAACCACATTAATCATGTCTACCGCCGCAATGGCAGGGCCAGCAAGTATTAAAGTCATTTATGGAGAAGATGGAAGGAAAGATGTCTTCGAATCTTCAAATGGTCTACATATTAAGCTCGCAAAATCTACAGCTGCTATGATTCCAAACCACAAAGTGCAAGAGCATAATGCTTATGAAGTTAAGCTTGGTGGATCAACTTTAGAACAAAGAGGAATGTGTGCTAGTGAGAAGTTCTCACAACAACCAACAACTGCAAATTGTTCAGGTTTTTTAGTAAGTGAAAACTTATTAGTAACAGCAGGTCATTGTGTTAAAAACCAGAGTGACTGTAGCGGAAGTTCATGGGTATTTGACTTTAAAGTTGAAGGAAGTTTTCAAAGTGAAGTTATAGTTGATAAAAGTAGTGTATATAAGTGTAAAAAAATTATTTCTCAATCTCTTGATAGCGCTAGCCAAATGGATTACGCATTAATTGAATTAGATAAAGATGTAACTGATCGCGATCCATTAACATTTAGAACAAGTGGAAAGGCAAGTGTCGGAGATGAGTTAGTTGTTATTGGTCACCCAACAGGACTTCCAACTAAGATCACAGACGGAGCAAAGATCAGAAGTATAAACGATGTATACTTTGTTGCTAACTTAGACACGTATGGTGGTAACTCTGGATCTGCAGTCTTTAATGCTACCACTGGAGTTGTTGAAGGTATTTTAGTAAGAGGTGCACAAGATTATGTTTATGATTCAGACCAAGGTTGTAGAGTTTCAAATGTATTAGGCAATGATGCTGGACGTGGAGAGGATGTAACAATCATCTCAAATATCAAAGAATTAGCGGATATTAAACCGCCGGCACCACCAAAACCTGAGCCACCAGTAGTTACTCCACCAAAACCGGAACCACCGGCAAAACCAGAAAGAAGATTACCAGCATGGCTGAGATGGCTACTGGGTTTATAAGATGGGGACGCTAGGGCGTCCCTTTTTTTTGATTAGTTTGTACCAAAAAGAAGTGTTTCATCTTCATCACCAGCACCAGTATTTGTTCTTGGTTGATACCAAGCTGCTACTGGAACTGTAGCGATAAATCGATAACCGGCATTTGGATTGGCCATTCTTGCTTTATAAGGAGCATTGGAG
>CAXGOD010000205.1:0-4810 GCA_964011245.1 uncultured Bacteriovoracaceae bacterium
TAAAAGATTTCATTATCTATCTAAGGATGATGAGTCTAAAAGATTATCAACGGCTTTTGACTCTGTAACTCTTTATGGTGAAGACCCAGATCTTCGTCCGGATATTTTTGGTAAAGTTGGTGAAGCTGGAGTTAGCATTGCTACTTTGAATGATATGCAGGATTTATTTGAAGGTTTTGATCTTATTCATCCAAAGACTTCAGTATCAATGACAATTAATGGGCCAGCCCCAATTACTCTTGCGCTCTATATGAATACCGCTATTAATCAAGTTCTTAAAGGAGAGGATAGAAAAGATCCTGCGAAAAGAATTGAAGTTATGCGCCAGGTTCGTGGAACAGTACAAGCTGATATTTTAAAAGAGGATCAAGCACAAAATACATGTATCTTTTCATTAGAGTTCGCGATGAAATTAATGGGGGATATGCAGGAATATTTTTGTAGAAACCAAATTAAAAATTATTATGCAGTTTCAATAAGTGGGTATCATATTGCTGAAGCAGGTGCGAATCCAATTTCACAATTGGCGTTTACGTTAGCTAATGGTTTTACTTATGTTGAATATTACTTGAGTCGTGGAATGAAAATTGATGAGTTTGCAGGAAACTTATCTTTCTTCTTTAGTAATGGTCTTGATCCTGAATATACTGTTATTGGACGAGTTGCCCGTAAGATTTGGGCCGTTGCTATGAGAGATAAATATGGTGCGAATGAAAAATCTCAGAAATTAAAATATCATATTCAAACTTCTGGCCGTTCATTGCATGCGCAAGAAATAGATTTTAATGATATTAGAACTACACTTCAAGCATTCTTAGCCTTAAGTGATAATTGTAACTCATTACACACTAATGCATATGATGAAGCGATAACAACTCCTACTGAAGAATCTGTAAGACGCGCAATGGCCATTCAAATGATTATTAACAGAGAGTTTGGACTCAATAAAACAGATAACCCGATGCAGGGCTCATATATTGTGGATGAACTTTCTGAGCTTGTAGAGGAAGCCGTGTTAGCCGAATTTGAGAGGATTTCAGATAAGGGCGGGGTATTAGGTGCGATGGAAAGTATGTACCAGCGTTCTAAAATTCAAGAAGAATCTCTATACTATGAAACTTTAAAGGACTCAGGTGAATTTCCAATAATTGGGGTTAACACTTATTTAGCGAATAATGTTGAAGAGCAAATGGACCAAGAGATTGAATTGACTAGAGCTTCTAATGAAGAGAAACAGGATCAAATTGATAGGTTAATTGAGTTTAAAAACAAAAATTCTGACCAAGCTTTAGTTCAACTTCAGAAAATTAAGGAAGTTGCTTTAGCGAATGGGAATATATTTGAAGAACTTCTTGAAGCAGTTAATTATTGCTCTTTAGGACAGATTACAAATATACTATATGAAGTTGGTGGAAAATACAGAAGGAACATGTAATGAGTAAATCTAATGTGTATACAAGGACAGGAGATTCTGGAGAGACTAGTTTAGTCAGCGGAACTCGTGTAAGTAAAGGGAGCCATCGTTTGCATATTTATGGTGAAGTTGATGAGCTAAACTCTCACTTAGGTATGGCCCATTCATTAATGAAGAGTCATAAGGTCGGTAAAGAGGAATTGGTTTTTATTGAAGATATACAGGCGAGACTATTTGATCTTGGTTCAAACTTAGCTTGTGAATCAGAAAATGCTAAAAAGTACAACTTACCTCAACTTGCAGATAGCACCGTTATGGATATTGAAGAAAAAATAGATGAACTAGATGCACAATTACCTCCTCTTAAAAACTTTATATTACCTGGAGGGCATCCAGTTGCTTCTTCTTTTCATATTGCTAGAACAATCTGTAGAAGGATAGAGAGAAACTTTGTTTCTTTTAATGAAGAAAACCCAAATCAGCTACCAACAAATGCTATGATTTTTATTAATAGACTCTCAGACTATCTATTTGTAATGGCAAGGTATTCAAATCATATAACTAAAGAATCTGAAATAGTCTGGACAGCAAGATGAGCGGAAAAAATGTTTTAATTGTAGATGATAAACCAGAAATTATTGAAGTAATTCAAGAATTAATTGAATTGGACTTTGAAGATGCAAGTGTTGATACTTTTTTAGAGGCAACAAAGGCACTGGGAAATATTTATTCAAAAACATATAAAGTCATTTGTACAGACTTGAATATGCCTGTGATGAGTGGGATGGAATTTATTGAAAAAATAAGGAAAACAGAAAATCCGAATTCTGAGACGCCAATTATTATTATCACAGGGGACAATAACGATTTGAAAATTTCTTTAGAAGAACTAGTAAATGTTCGTATTGTAAATAAATCTGAGAATATTCCAGAGTTACTTGAAATGATCCAAAACTGTATGGAGAGCTAGTCTAGCCCTAGGATTAATTCGCCAATACTTCCTTTCTTTCTACTTCTTATTAACTTAAAAATAATAAGACATAAAAATAATGAAACACCTGTAAGGTATAAAGCTTCACCTTCAAACAATAAAGCAGGTTTGGTAACTGGTTTCATAACTTTTTCATAAGTTTCAGGAAGAACTTTTTTAAAACCAATAAAGGGAAGGAAGAAAAACAACAATGAAATAATGATGTCTATTAAAGTGGCACTGTATTCAAGTATAGTAAGCTTTTTGCCAGAAGGACTATTAAGTTTATTAGCATTATCGGCGACGCCTGCATATAACTTAGAGCTCTTAACAAAGTCTTTATTAGAAGAATGAGCTGTCTTGGCCTTATTTGCTGAAGCTGTATTGATTCTTTGTACTTTATCATTATGTGACTCTATTTCAAGAGTGACGTCGTTAGAAACGGCACGTGTTTCATTTTCAGAAGTTAATATAACAATGGAAGCTTCATCCATTTTTTTATCTTCAAAATATAACAGAGTATCACCCAGTTTTAGACTGTCTTGGATATACATTCTCTGTTTAAAGATCTTTATACCATTTAAGAATATTCCATTTTTAGATTTTAGGTCTTCTACGAAAACACAATCACCCTCAAGGTAGATCATCATATGCTGTGAGCTAGTTAGATCATCGTTAATAGCAATATGTGACTTTTTAGAGCGGCCAATAATTATAGGTTTTTCTCTTAAAGGGAAAGTTTGTTTTTTCCTTTTAGAATCCACCACAGATACAAATATCTTCAAATTCTTACCTTAACTTAAGTTGTTCTAGTAATTTACCTAAAGCCTCGATTTTTGTAAATAGTTGAAAATACGATAGTTTTAGTCGGCTATTAGAATAATGCTTGATAACGCTTTGATTTCAGGTTAAGTCTTCTCATAAATAGTCAAAGACCTTATAATAGGATTACGGAGATATTAATGATGAACGAATCTAACCTAGTTGAAATTACGCCTAAGGCTCAAGAAGAGATTAGAAATATATTTTCTAATGATGAAAAAGGCGAAAAAGATGGCTTAAGACTTGCTGTTGTTGGCGGTGGATGTTCAGGGCTTCAGTACAAAATAGAATTCTCTCCGAAAAAAGATAGAGATAATGTCTTAAGCTATGATGGCTTTAGTGTTTTTATTGACCCAAAGTCTTCGATCTATCTTAAGGATATTATTTTAGACTTTAAAGATGGGCTAAATGGAAAAGGTTTTGTTTTTGATAACCCCAACGCAAAGAATACTTGTGGTTGTGGTGAATCTTTCTCAGTCTAGATGATTATTAAAAACCGTCTTAACTATATTCGCTTCGGGCAGGTATTCAAGTCTCTTGAGAATTACAGTGCTATTTCAATTAGTGGTACAGACTGTAAAGACTACTTAAACAAGCAGCTTACTAGCAACGTAAACGATTTACTTGATAATTCTTTTCATCAAAGTGCTATTTTAGATATTCAAGGTAGACTTGTATCTTTATTTTGCTTACTGAAGAAAACAGAGCAAGAATTCATTATCTTAGTTGATGAAAAATTTCTAAATGCAACAATAGATAGAATGAATCTATATCTTGTGTCTGAGGATGTAGAGTTAAGTATATTGAAAGAAAACTTTAGTGTTGTTTTAGGTATTATATCAAGTGAGTACACGGGGTTTAGCGGAAAAATGTTTAACGAATCAGCTATGATAACTAGTGGTTTTGTAGGTGACCTCGAAGAAATTAATCCCGATGATTTAAAATTATTAAGAATGGCCTCAGGGGAACCTCGTCTAGGTATCGAGGTTATGCCTGGAGAGCTTTTCGTGAATAGCTTTTTGGTTGAAACATCTTTATCAATGCGAAAAGGCTGTTATCCAGGTCAGGAGACTGTAAGTAAAATATTGAACAATAAAGGGGCGGCTAAGTTTCCGGTTTGTTTGACTACGAAGTCAAAGTTTAAGTCTAAAGATATCAAGGTTGGAAATAAAAAGATTGGCGAGATTGTTGACCACATAGAGCTCGATGATGAGTACTATTATTATGCACTTGTTAATCGTGAATATAGAATAGATCAATTAACGTTTGACTCTGAGAAAACTAAATTTTCTATTAATTACTTCCCACTTTTTAAAAACTCTATAAAAGATAAAGCCTTAGATTTATTTTATGATGCTGTGGATGAGTTTCAAAAAGACCATAATGAAGTTGCCATCGAGAAACTTAACTTGGCCATTGATATTGACCCTGAGTTTGAAGATGCCTATGAATCTTTAGGTGTTATCTATGGAAGAATCGGAGAGAATCATAAAGCCATTGATTTGATGAAAAAGTTGTCAAAGCTTAATGAAAAATCGGTTATGGCACATACAAATTTATCTTTATACTATATGAAGGTTGGAGAAATTGAACTTGCTGAGGAA
>CAXGOD010000206.1:0-4799 GCA_964011245.1 uncultured Bacteriovoracaceae bacterium
TTGTACTTCATCCTCGTTATACATATCGGTCTATAAAGGCATTTACTTTAAGGAGTTGAAGTGGTCTAACCACATGAAATTACAACATAAAGCTGGGTTTAATTATTTCTGAGTTTTTCTCTGGATTCTTATTTAGCGTCTTTTCATAGTTTCTTAATCTTTTATTAAATGCACCCGGGGCATCTTTAATTGAATACATCTTAGACATTTTAATTTCATACATCTGCCCAGATAAATCCTTAAAGTATATGATCTCTGGAAATTCTAATTTTCCGTTGAATAAAATATAGTTATAACAATCTATTTCAATTTTTCCTTGTTCAGTAGTTAACACAACTTTTTTTAGTTTATGGTTTTCCCCGTCAAAACGTGCATAAACAAAAGGACTTACTAAATCCCAATAAAACTTATTCTTTTCCCTCACTCTTTTTACTAAACCATCATTAATTAAAAACGTAGAACGTAATGCTTCTTTAACGTTTAACTTTCCTTCCTCTGAATCTGGTTTTAAAGGGTTTTGAAGCTCTTCCTTGGCCTGTTCATCAACACTGGCCACTTTAGAGAGGTAATATTTGTATTGCTGCAAGAGGGACTGCTGATCTTTGTTTACAAGATCTATATTTTTTTTAATAGAAGGGTCTACAATACTAAAAAACTCCATAAACATTTTAGAGTTATTTGATAGCAAGCTTGAAAGCAAAGAATAGAAAATAGCTGCTTCAATATTAGTCCCTTCTTTTAGACCAAGTTTTTCAAGAGATAAGTTTCCTCTGTAATGAATTTTATTCATAGTCGAATCTGAAACGATGCCATCTCTATAATCCAACTGAATAAATGACGGGCGATCTGCATCTTCATTTCCAATTAAAAGTTTCAATGCATTTTTTCTAGGTGTATTTTCAAGTTCTGTTTCTTGAGCATTAATCATTCTTTCAATATTTAAAATACCTACAGCGGTGTTGTTTCCAATATCTTGATTTCCACCATTTCTAAGTAATGACTCAATAGTAGGTATGTAGGCGTGGGCGCTAAATGAAAATAATATAAATGCAGTAAGGATCTTCTTGTTCATATATAATCCGTTTAATATACTACCCTAATCAGGTAGAGGTTATTCAAAAATGATAAATTATTTAACAGTATTCATTGTAGTATTAAATATTCTTTTGACAACGAATGCTGTTGCAAAAATACGTGATTTTGAAACTACACGTCTTCAGTCAACTTCTGGAGCGGGCGTAGCTAGTATTCTAGTCAACGAAACATCCATTCTCAACCCTGCACCTATAGTTTTTGTACCAGTTTCGTCGTTTTATTATCAAAAAGGCACTGCAAAGCTTGATAGTGTATCAGAAAAACGTGATAAATCTTTTTCTGATGGAACTTCACAAATTTACCTCTTATCTGACTCAACGACTCGGTTAAAAGGAACATTTAGTTACCAAGATCACTCGGAAAACTCTAACAGGAGAAAACGATTTACTTCGTCATTGGCCAACAATTCAGGAAGACAAACTTCTTTTGGAATCATGTACAGATACACTATTGATGAAGAAGGCAGTAAAGAAAAGAAATATCATCAAGGTATTCTAGGATTTACACACATTTATTCTAATGACCTAACAATTGGTGGCGTAATAGTTGACCCATTTTTATCTAATAAGCAAGATGCTAGATCTCTTGTTGGATTTCAATATGCACTTACTCCTAACTTTTACTTAATTGTTGATGCTGGTGTAAATTTTAATGATAAGCCTAAAGAAAACACTCTTTCTAGAACGGCTTTACAGGTTAATTTCATAAAGTCATTCTATTTACGGGTTGGTCAGTATCATGACAAAATTACAAACTTTAAAGGAAAGTCTTGGGGAGTTTCTTGGATAGGTCCTAAGCTTTCTGTAGAATATGCTTATAAAACTAGTGAAATTATTTCAGAAGACGCCGATTATATGTACGAAGATGAACAAATTGTTGAATCATCAGTATCCTTTGCACTGACATTTTAATATGGAACAAAAAGAAGAATCAAAAAGAGAAAAGCAGAAAAAGCTAGCACTTCAAAAGCGTTATGGGCAGCGTATTACTATTGCTCGACAAGGTCGAGAGGCATTCTTAAAAAAAGATTATATTACTGCTTCAAGAAAGTATAACGAGTACCTGGGCATATTAGCTGAGAGCAAAGATATAGATGATATTTTTAAGCTTAGTCCTGGAATGTTTGATAAAAGAACGCAAGTAACAGAGCTACTTCTAATATCTCACATCTACTGGGAGGTTTCGCGTATAAATGAAATGACTCCAAAACTCCAAAAAACTTTTTTTAAAAGTCTTTCTCAATTTGTTAAATTTACAGTTAATCAACCTTATCAAGTCTTAAACTCTGAGATGCTAAGAAAGTATATCAAAAAAAACAAGAGGGTTTCTCCGCAATTAGGCCAACTAAATCAAGCTCTATCACAGATACATGTGCAATCAAAAAAATGTTTTATTGCAAGTGAATGTTTTGGGTTTGATCATCCTACAACAGAAACCTTAAGGTCTTTTAAAAAGGAACTGTTAAGCTGGCCCCTAGGCCATAAAGCTGTTGAGTTATATTATCGGACTTCTAATCAAATTATAGAATCTAAAACGAAAAACAATCTTTTTGCTATTCTTTTTATATATATTGCTAAAACACCACTTCGACTCTTTGCAAAATTCACTCAAACGAGTATATTTAATAGATGTTCTTACTTTCTAAAATCATTGCAAAAGAGTGGTTTAAATCATTAATTGGTGCTCTTGTTGTTTTATTTATTCTTGTCACAGTTGGTGACATCGTTAATGGTTTTTTAAGAAATTATTCCGCTTCAAGAGTCTTTATTGAATATGCATTAAAGATGCCCGACTTAATGGGAAAGATGCTACCAATCTGTAGTTTACTTGCAAGTCTTTTTGCAATAAATAGGCTTAAGGGACACAGTGAACTAATAGCCATCCTAGCAGGCGGTTATTCAGCTATTAGAGTATATCAATTAATATTACTATGTTCTATCTCAGTTGGTCTTCTTCAGTTTTTAAACCTAGGTTTTTTACTACCAAAAGCAAATAGTATTAAAAGACTTCAATTTAAAAAAAGTGCCCGCAATGAAAGTAAATATCTTGCTCGTAGTAAAATAGGTGGATCTGGGCTTCTTTGGTATAAATCCGGAGACTATTTTGCTTCATTTAAGGCATATGATCGTACAAACTTAGAATTAAAAGATGTTTCTTTTTATTTTTATAATGAGGATAGTAAGGCCAATAAAATCATTAAAGCCGACACTGCTAAATACATTGAGGATTATAATTGGAACTTAAGTAATACAACAACTTTTACAGACTTAGATCGCAAACAATTTCCATCGGTAGCTAAAAAAGAGAAAGAGCTCTTAAGACTAAATGAGGTTCCAAGTGACTTTGGTCAATTTGAGTCTGATATTACAACTCTGAATTTTTTTAACCTCTTCCAATTCATTTCTAGACTTAGAAATACGGGCATTAATTCATCTGAATATGAAGTTATGCTGTTTGAAAAGTTATCCTTGGCAATAATTTGCATTGTTTTTGCTCTGTTTCCTCTAGCTGAAGTTTTCAGTCCTAACAGAAGAGCAAGCTCATTTGGTAAAAGTGTCGTTTTTACACTAATATTCACTGTCGTTTTCTGGGTTGTTTACTCATCAATTATTGCAATGGGTAACTCTGGCAAATTACCACCTATAGTCGCCACCATGGTTATTCCACTTTTATTTATGATCTACATTGGATTGACTATTCGCAAAAACAGCACCCTCTAACTATTCGCATAAAGATATTTTTATGATATAAATTTGTCATGGAAAGCTTATTAGAAAATTACAAATTAGAGGGTGAACTCTTAAATATTCACACTTATCCCGATCCTATTCTTCAAAAGAAAGCCACTGATATAAGTGAATTTGATGAGGAGCTAAAAACTCTTTGCAAAAACATGCTATACACAATGTATAATGCACCAGGAATTGGTCTTGCTGCCCCCCAGGTTGGTATCAGTAAAAGAATCTTCGTCATAGATGTTGAATATAATCGTGAAGAAACCGAAGAAGACAGTGGTGAGTTTACAATGAGCGGTTTTAAACCACGTGTTTTTATTAATCCTGTAATTAAAGAAAAAAAAGGCAATACAACATATCAAGAAGGCTGCTTAAGTATTCCTGGAATTTATGAAGATGTTAAGCGGGCTGAAGATATTGTTGTAGAATATAAAGACACTGATGGAAACTCACATGAACTTGAAGCTACTGAGTTATTGTCCATATGTATTCAACATGAAAATGACCATCTAGATGGAATTGTTTTTATCGATAGACTTAGTACTCTTAAAAAGAATTTCTTTAAGAAAAAACTTATAAAGGCAAAGAAACAGCAAAGTCATAATCTATGAAAAAACTAAAGGTCGTTTTTTTTGGAACTCCTGACTTTTCAGTTCCATCATTAGATTCTTTACACAATCATCCATACGTTGATTTAAAATTTGTCATTTCAATGCCTGATCGTAAATCAGGCAGAGGTTATAATGTAAAATCGCCTGAAGTTATTGAGTTTGCTAAAAATAATAAGATACCGTTTTTTCAAACAGAAAACATAAACAATGAAGATGATTTTTTATCTAAGATAAAAAAAGAAGGTATAGATGTTTTTATTGTTTTGGCCTTTGCTCAGTTTTTAAATGAAGAACTTTTAAATATTCCATCTCTTGGTTGCTTTAATATTCATACCTCTCTACTTCCAAAGTATAGAGG
>CAXGOD010000207.1:0-4785 GCA_964011245.1 uncultured Bacteriovoracaceae bacterium
TCCCATTCCATTCTAGATGGGGACATTTTCAAGTTGGAAAGGTAGACAGGATTTCAGACCTTAATGAAAAAACAAAAGACTTAAATGATGTAGAAAAGGCCAGGACCAAGCTTGATCTAGTTATTACCAGCGTTCTTCTTGATGCAGGAGCTGGTCCTGATTGGAAGTTTGATGAAAATGGAAATTCATTTAATAGATCTGAAGGTCTTGGAGTAGCAAGCTTCCATATGTTTATGGATGGCTATTTTTCTAACTCTAAAGGACTTAGTGCAGATGCACAGAAATTAAAAACAATAACAGCAGATGACGTTGAAAAGGCCTTCCAAGTTGATAATAATAATCCCCTTGTGGGAGCTGAAGGCCGTGCCAATCTTTTAAAATCTTTAGGTGAATGTGTGGCAAATAAGCCAGAAATTTTTAAAGATGGACGCCCAGGGAATATTATTGACCATATGATTCATCATCATGGGAAGAACTTTAGAGCACAAGATTTACTTAAGGCCGTTCTTTTACACTTTGGAGATATTTGGCCCTCAAGAATAAACCTTGATGGGACTAACCTAGGTGATGTATGGGAATATTCTAAAATTGATAAACTAGATGAAACTTCAAACCTAATTCCTTTCCATAAACTTTCCCAGTGGCTGACATATTCATTAATTGAACCAATTGAGGAAGCTGGAGTCACAGTAGAAAAAGCTTATGAAATGACAGGACTAGCAGAGTATAGAAATGGTGGTTTACTTTTAGACTCAGGTCTAATCACACTTAAAGATGAAAGCCTTAAAGAAGTTGCTCATAAACCAAACAGCGAATTAATTATTGAGTGGAGGGCCTTAACAGTAGCCCTGCTAGATAAGATTGCTGACATCGTTAGAGACAAACTTGGATTTGATGAGAATGAATTTCCTTTAGCAAAAGTTTTAGAAGGTGGAACCTGGTGGGCCGGAAGAAAATTAGCCGCCGAAGCGAGAGCGGATAGCACGCCACCTTTAAAGCTAGCAAGTGACGGAACAGTATTTTAATTTGGAGAAAAAAATGCATAACTTAAAAGTATTAGATCACCCTATTTTAAAGCATAAATTAACAATGCTTAGAGATAAGAATACCCACGGGATAAGTTTTCGTGCCATCATGAATGAACTAAGTTGTTTTTTAGCTTACGAAGCAAGTAAAGAGCTTCAACTTGAAAAATTCGATATTGAAACACCAATACAAAAGTGCAAAGGTGAAAGACCTAAGAAATACCCTTCTATAGTATCTATTATGCGTGCAGGAAACGGTATGCTTGATGGTGTTTTACAAACTCTTCCATTTGCTCAAGCAGGTCATATCGGAATCTATAGAGACAAGTTTATTCACAACACTGTTGAATATTACTTTAAAATCCCTGATAGTGCTCAAGGGAATGATATCCTTTTATTAGACCCTATGCTAGCAACTGGTGACACAGCAATTGCTTCAATTGATCGCCTTAAACAATATGATGTAGGAAAGATAACTATGCTTTCAATATTAGTTTCCCCTCAAGGTGTTGAGCGAATGAATCATTTTCACCCAGATGTGGACATTATTTGTATTGGTCTAGAAGAGGGCCTAAATGATAAGGGTTATCTCCTTCCAGGTATGGGTGATGCTGGAGATCGCCTTTATAACTCAATCTAAATGAGTATAACTATAATAGGAGTCGCTGGTGGTAGTGGCTCAGGTAAAACAACTTTTGTAAGACGTCTAATAGAACAATTAGATGAAGAGTGTATCCTTATAGCTCAAGATAACTACTATCATGATCAATCTGATAAATTTGATCACGATGGAGGATCTGTTAATTTTGACCATCCTGACTCTTTAGACTTTAAACTTATGCGAGAGCACCTAGAGGATCTTAAAAAAGGTACCCCCATTCAATCTCCTCGTTATGACTTCGCTACTCACACAAGAAGTGAACTTTTTGATACTCTACATCCAGAAAGACTAATCATCATTGATGGAATTCTAATTTTCTCAGACCCATCTATTGTTGAGATGCTAGATCATAAGGTTTATATCGACTGTCACGAAGACCTTCGCTTTGAAAGACGTTTAAAAAGAGATGTTGAAGAACGTGGAAGGACGCCAGATGGTGTTCATAATCAATTTTATAAACAAGTAAAGCCAATGCATGATGAGTTCGTAGAACCAAGCCAGTGCCATGCTTGTGATATTGTTAATTTGGAAAATTTTGATGATAAATTAAAATTTTGGATTGAAAAAATAAAGAAGGCCTGATTTCTCAGGCCCTATGCTTTACTCTTCTTCGTTTTGCTCTATTCTTAGTCTATTTCCATCAATAACAAACATTTGTGATAAGTTACTCATGAACTTTTCTTTTTCTTCTTTTTTAACAGCAGCTGCGATGACAATATCATCATTACTTGGAGCATCTACTTCTTCTAAAACCATTTTTTTATAAAGTCTTTTAATTGGTTTAATTAGCTCTGGCTGCATTCCAATCTTAGTCATATATGCCTTAACTTTAATGGCCGCATCTAGATAAACATTTGTTTGGAATTGTTGCCCGATATTTAACTGTGAGAATCTTGATTTGAATCTTGTAGGTAATCCAAGGTAGATATTCATAAGACCTTTAACTTTACTATCTTTGATATTAGATAATCTTGCTACTGCTAAAGTTAACATTGCATTATATCTAACTTGAACTAAAGCTCTGGCATCTTCTCTATAGTCATAAACTGTTTTCTCATAATCAACAAGGTCACCTAAGTTCATTAATCCAGCTTCTACTAATTCAGCTTTTCTTAAACCTTCTTTAATTAACCCATAAACAGATGACGTATCAGCAAGTCCTACTTTGTTTGGAACTGTTACTTTTTCTTGAACATTGTGAACACCATGCATAGCTAATGAAATGGCGTATATATTTAAAGAATGCTTCTTAGCTTTTCCCATTAATTTAAATGGAGATAATTTTGATTTTGCAATTGATTCATCACCGTTTAACTCGTAAAGACTTCTAAAGAACTCTTCCATTGCATCTTCATGTAGTTGATCTAGGTATTCTTCTGTATCGTATCTTTGTCCTGTCCATAATTGAAATTCAAAGGCCTTTACATATTTCGAAGCATTAGTAATTTTCATCGCTAATGTATCCATTCTCATAATTGCATCTAATGATTCACGTCTTGAAGTACTTGTATTACCAGATCTTTGCATCATCCTACTGTTTGCAATCTCTTCCCTAGACTCTTTAGCTGCTTTTGCTGCTTTTCCCGAGTTATCTGCTGCTCGACCAGAGTTCTCTGTAGCCTTTTTTGCATTTTTTGCAGTATCGTCAAGTTTACTACATGATACTAGTGATCCTAGGGTCATACCTACAACTAGAAGTGAAGAAAGTGATCTTTTCATTTAAGCTCCTTATAAAATTAATACTTAATATTAACTAATATAAGTAACCTTAAGGGGCTTAAGAGTGTAATTTACATAGGGTGTATAAAGTTTGGTCACTTTTTAGAAAGTTTCTTGATCTTTTGCTTGATAATCCAGTCCCTTAAGCGGTCTGGAAAATACTTACCAACTACATATTGCATTTTAGCGTCTCCACCTACTGGATATCTGGTCTTGGGCCTTTCAGATGTTAGAGCATGTAAAAAGACATCTACAACTTCTGAGACTGGACTACTCATGCTATCAGCATTTTTTATATTGTAATTTGCTACATTTATTAATGGATTATACAAACTTTTCTCATCTTCACTCATGGCCTGTATTTGCTCATCAAACATGTCTGAAGATTTCTTATAAATCTCAGTTTTAATCTTTCCAGGTTCAAAAGCTGCAACCTTGACTCCCCAAGGGGCCAATTCAACTCTGATTGTGTCCACAAATGACTCAAGCGCGAACTTGCTTGCTGAATATGATGCCATCATGGGCTTGGCAAAGAGTCCAGCTGCAGAGCTTGTAAAGAGGATTCTAGGATCACTTGATTTACGTATCAAAGGAATAAATGTTTGTGTTAAAGCAACTGGAGCATAAAAGTTTATCTCCATTTGTGTTCTATATCTATCCATTGGCTGAAATTCAGCCGCTCCACTTGCAGCAATTCCAGCATTATTAAATAAACAATCTAAATGTCCATGCTCATCTCGAACAAGGTTAAATGCCCTTTCTCTATCTTCTTCTTTGGCCACATCTATCTGAAGTGGTCTGACATTTTTGTGTAAAGTCTTAAGGGATTCACCATCACTTTGTTTTCTATAGCCGGCATAAACAATATAATCTGATTGTGCAGCAGCTAGTGCGCATGCCTTACCGATTCCTGTTGATGCTCCTGTAATTAATATTATTTTCATTTCGTTTGTCTTACCCTATACCAGCCATCTTTATTCCAAAGACAGTATTCTGTTCCACCCGTGCTATTCCAAAGCTCACCATCACAATTGCTTTTTTTAATCTTAAAATGTGGCCATGACTTGCATACAGGATAAAAACCTTTATCACCTACTTTCTCGCGAGGCCATGGACAGTCACGTGTTACCTTTCTAGCTTTATACCAAGTTCCTTCATTAATTGCACACCATTCACCAGCATTTTCACCATTAGATATAGTAGTTAACTCACCATTTTTACCAAAACAGTTCCCTGTTGATATTGAAAAGTGCGGCCATGCCTTACAAAGGTTTTTGCTTTTATAATCCCCTATATCTTTTCTGATTCCAGGGCATGCTGCATTTGTATTTTTATAGCTAACTTTATGGCGCGTTGCAAGGGCTGATCACTTTAGAAGAT
>CAXGOD010000208.1:0-4778 GCA_964011245.1 uncultured Bacteriovoracaceae bacterium
CAGTACTGCTATAGCAGCTCCTGGAGTTGGCATACCTTGAAAATAATTTGAAGCTACATTTGAAATATTAGCATTGAACCTTGCTAGTCTTAAAGCACCACAAAGTAGAAAAAGAAAAGCAACTACCATTCCAATTCTTCCTGAATTAACTAAGAATCTATTATAAAAAATTATTGAAGGTGCCATTCCAAAAGAAATAAGATCACTCATAGAATCAAACTGCTCACCAAAAGCTGAACTTGTTCCAGTCATTCTAGCGACCCTTCCATCTACACTATCAAAGATTGCACCAAGAACAATAAACATACATGCTCTATAAAAGTCCCCTTGAATAGAATACATAATGGCAATAAAACCACATCCAATATTCATGGCCGTAAATGTATTTGGTAGAAAAAATGCTAACTTATCCAACTTTCTATCAGACATAACTTATTATCCTTTAATTCCCGCTAGGATTGAGAATCCCGCTTTAATTTTTTCATTTTCTTTTACTTGTATATCAGATTGTTCAGGAAGCCTGATAATGACACTTCCACCAAAAGGCATAAATCCAAAACAAGCCGACGCTCTTCCCTTATCCCCGGCTCTCATCCAAATATCTGGCTTGCCACCGACAACACAAGTGTAAGATTCAATTGCTGTTTTATGCCCTAATTTATTTTGAAATTCAACTAGATAGTGCTCGGCGCTATCCTGGAGTTTTAATAACTTAGTACCTCTCCATAGTTTTTTGCCGGTAATTTTTTGAGATCCCACTACTTCTGAAGAGTATGGAAGATATAAACCAAAAGGCCCTATAACTGGAGCTACAACTTTAATAAACTGATGCCCCTGTTTATCTGTATGGATTTCTGTCACCTTTCCATTAACTGGAGACAAAACAATATCTACAGAGTTTGAAAGTGAGTTTTTGTAGGTCACTTTATTTTTTCTAAACAAAAAGACATAACCAATTATAAACAGTACCCATAGAATAAAATATAACACAGGGAAAATTAGTAAAAAAACTAAACTAAGTAAAACTAACTTAATGATAAAATCTTTTTTCAAAAAAACTCGTTTCATTTCCTAGTGTATTCCTGTTCTAAAGTTCTATAGTAGTATAAAGGTCTTTGTATTTTTTCTCCAACAACTTTTTTAAAAAGCTCTTGCCCGTGTTCATAAATTAACTTTGATGTTAAAGAAATATTCTTTTCTAAATCATCAAATAGAAAAGAAGAATATAGGTTTTCTACTGAATAAATATCAAACTCATCTTTCTTTATTAAAGTCTTTAATTCTTCTTCATTTTTCCAATGGTATAAAAAGTATTCACCCTTAAAAGCATTTGCAAACCATGTCCCTTCCTCAAATCCCAAAAGTTTTGGAACTTCATAGTGATAAAAAGAGTAAGTTTTAAATTTTTGCCAACGAAAAATTTGGGAGACTCCCTCAGAAACTCTCATTCCAGTGTATGAGCCAGGCCCCGCAAGTTGAACTAGACCTTCAATATTATCTAGACCTATACTCTGTCTTTCTAATTGATCATATATGCACTTATGTATTAGTGCTGAGCCCTTGGCATTCTCAAAGAACTCGTACTCGATCCACTCAAATTCTCTATTTAGTAATCCAACCGTAATATCTTTAGTTGTATCGATGAATAGGTACATTAGAAAAATCTTGATATATCGTTAAATAAAGCCACAAAAATTAACAAGAAAAGTAGAGACATACCAAACTGCTGTGCAACTTGAAGTTTTTTTCTAGATAATGGCCCGCCATTTAATACTTCGAGGCCAATAAAGACAATATGCCCCCCATCTAATACTGGAATAGGGAATAAATTAATAATACCTAAGTTAATTGAAATGATTGCCATTAATCTAAAAAACATTGAAAGGCTGATATGAAATGAATCAGAAGCAACTTTACCAATAGCAATTGGACCACCAATATTATTAAGAGCAACTTCTGCAGTAATCAACTTCTTGAAACCAAGCATCGTCTTATACATACCATCCATTGTTCTACTATAGGCCATAGAGATACTATCAACGACACCCTTAGCTTTGCTCTCTACCATTTTCACAGGTAAGAATACAATTCCGCTGTAAACACCAATAGTTAAAACTTTTTGGCCATTAACTTCCTTAAACTCCGGAGTTAACGTTTTTTCTACAAATTCATTACCTCTTAAAACTGTAACTGTAGCACTTTTACCCTCTTTTACTTTTTGAATTGCAGCTCTTAGATCTTCAAAATTATTTAAAGATGCACCATTAATTTTAGCAACTAAATCACCTCGCTTAAGCTTAGCTTTGTCCGCAGGAGAACCCATAACAATGCTTTCTACTAAAAGGTCCATTGGGAAGAACTTATTTTTAATTAACTGAGCAAGAGTTGATGAAGACCCATCTAAGACAATCGTCTTTGCTTTATCTTTATCAAGCTTTAACTCATCTAACTTACTGGTTTGAGTTATCTTTTCAGCAATTGGTAATAAATAGATTTTATCCAAATTTATATCAGCATAATGCTCAATTGATCTTGAAAAGTCTGGAGTTAATGAATCTGAAACTAAATATCTTTGAGCTTTATCATCAACAACAATTGGTGCTCTTAATTGTCCACGGTAAGAAGCAAAGTCTTGAACAAAGCGTGTACCAATAAAATCAACACTTATAACCTTTGTTTCAGCCCCTCTTTGTAAAGTTAAACTCTTTACTTCAGAGTCAATCATATTCAAATCATCGAAACTTAGAATATCTTTTTTGTTTATTTGTTTTAATACATCACCACTTCTAATACCAATTTCATGAAACTTAGTACTTTCTGGGATTACACCAAATCTAGCTTGTGGAACATTCTCTCCAACAACAACTAGTGAGAAATATATAAAAAAGGCTAATATAAAGTTTGCTAACGGACCTCCAAATACGATCCAAAATCTTGCCCATTTACCTTTGGCCGTATAAGCAACTTTCTTTTCTTCATCAGATAACTCATCAGTTGCCAGGGGATCATCACCAAACATCTTCACATAACCACCAAGTGGTATTAATGAAAATGCGTACTCAGTATCTCCCCATTTCTTTTTAAATAACTTTGGTCCAAATCCAATTGAGAAAACTTCAACTTTAACGCCAAAGAGTCTAGCAAATAGGAAATGTCCTAATTCATGAAAGAATACTAGAGGACCTAGAAAGATTATAAATATTGCGATTTTTTCTATAAGCATATTATTACCCTACAAAATTTAACATTACCCACATATAGAGAGGTGATACAAAAAGTAGACTATCTACTCTGTCATACACTCCACCATGGCCTGGTATTAAATTCGAACTATCTTTGATTTCGAACTGTCTTTTCATTTTAGATTGTACCAGATCTCCAAGTTGAGCACAGCACGCAATAGTAAAAAAGCTAATAATTAATTGGAAAGACATGTTTCCAACAAAAACGCTCCAGTATATTCCTGTAATGATGACACTTGTTACAACTCCACCCACAAAACCTTCAATCGTTTTTTTAGGACTTACTGCAGGCCACAATTTGTGTTTTCCAAAATTTTTCCCCCAAAACCAGGCTGCTGTATCAACACCGAAGTTGAGGATGATCAATCCGATTAGCATTTTAATCCACATAGACATCTGAATTACTGCGGCTAAATTCATAAAAGGTACAAGTAGAATGATTCCTACTAAAAAAGTATATGTATTTAGGAATTTTAAAATTAATTTAGATTCGTGAGGAGTTAAAAAGAGGTAAACTAATAAAAGAATACAAAGAAGCAGTCCTGCATTATTAAAGGCATTAACAAAACCTAAAGAGAAATCTACATAGTTAAAGTATGTGAAGCCTCCAATAAAAGTAACTAGAGAGATAATATAGCTAATATGATTTCTTCTGAAACTTAGGAAATTAACAATAACCTCATCAACAACTAAAACACCAATAAGTCCTATAAGAGCAAGTGAACTAGTTACCCCAAAACTCATAGCAATAGCGACAATCGCTACTAATACTAAAGCTGATATTATCCTTAACTGTGTATTACTCATTGTACATCCTCATTTAAATTTTCTTGTACTAATTTTTTTGTTTTATCCAATGTTCCTTGGTTATCAAGGCTTCCAAAGCGACGATCTCTACCAGAAACATTATGAATGATTTCTTCAAATTGTTTAGCTGAAAAGTCAGGCCACTTAGTATCAGTAAAAAATAATTCCGCATAACTGACCTGCCATAAAAGAAAGTTTGAAATTCTTTGGTCCCCAGCAGTTCTAATCATTAAATCAACATCTCCAATTTCAGGACGATAAAGATTTTGGTTAATAGCCTCTTCAGAAATTTCTTTTCCCGGATTCTCTAGAATATATTTATTAACAGAATCTAAAATTTCTTGTCTTCCACCATAGCTAAAAGCAAAAGATAGCTTCAATCCTGTAGCATTTTCTGACTCGGCTTCAACTTCTTTAATTAAACTTTGTACGTGATCTTCTAATTTTGAGATATTTCCAATAACTTTGAATTGAATATTATTTTTTTTTATACTTTCGCGTTCTTTTTTTAGAAATTTATAAAGTAACTTAAAAAGAGTTGTTACCTCTTCTTTTGGTCTGCTCCAGTTTTCAGTAGAAAACGCATAAAGAGTTAAAGCATCTAGACCAATATTACTTGCGGATGCAACAATTGAGCTGACGACATTAGATCCTCTAATATGTCCCCAAACACGTGGGCGAAAACCTTGTTTCGCCCAGCGGCCATTACCGCCCATAATAATTGCCACA